>JBKKBU010000016.1:0-5790 GCA_046713755.1 Mycobacteriales bacterium | reverse complement strand
GAGCCTGACCCGCCCCTGGGTAGGCTCAACCTGACCACTTCCCCGAGTGCAAGCAGGTGCACCGTGCCCTCCATCGAGGCCGTCGGCGCGCGCGAGATCCTCGACTCGCGCGGCAACCCCACCGTCGAGGTCGAGGTCGCCCTCGACGACGGCACGATCGGCCGCGCGGCGGTGCCCAGCGGCGCCAGCACCGGGGCCTACGAAGCCGTTGAGCTCCGCGACGGTGACAAGGGCCGCTATCTCGGCAAGGGCGTGCAGAAGGCCGTGGAAGCGGTGCTCGAGACCATCGGGCCGGAGCTGCTCGGCATCGAGGCGACCGAGCAGCGGATCGTGGACCAGGAGCTGCTCGACCTCGACGGCACGCCGGACAAGTCCCGTCTCGGTGCCAATGCCACCCTCGGGGTCTCACTCGCCGTGGCCCGGGCGGCCGCCGAGTCAGTCGGGCTGCCGCTGTTCCGCTACCTGGGCGGTCCCAACGCGCACGTGCTGCCGGTCCCGATGCTCAACATCCTCAACGGTGGCGCCCACGCCGACACCAACGTCGATGTCCAGGAGTTCATGGTCGCGCCGATCGGCGCCCCGACCTTCGCCGAGGGGCTGCGATGGGGCGCCGAGGTCTACCACGCACTGAAGGCCGTGCTGAAAGCACGCGGCCTCACCACGTCGGTCGGGGACGAAGGCGGTTTTGCCCCCGACCTGCCCGCCAACCGTGATGCGCTCGACCTCATCCTCGAGGCCATTTCGCAGACCGGCCTGACCGCGGGCCGGGACGTGGCGCTGGCGCTGGACGTGGCGGCCACTGAGTTCCATGGCGATGCCGGTTACCGCTTCGAGGGCGTGGACAAGACCGCCGACGAGATGACCGCCTACTACGCCTCGCTGGTCGCCGACTACCCCATCGTCTCCATCGAGGACCCACTGGGCGAGAGCGACTGGGAGGGCTGGGCTCGACTGACGGCCGTGCTCGGCGCCAAGGTCCAGCTGGTCGGCGACGACCTGTTCGTCACCAACCCGACCCGCCTCGCCGAAGGCATCGGCAAGGGCACGGCCAATGCCCTCCTGGTGAAGGTCAACCAGATCGGCACGCTGACCGAGACGCTCGACGCGGTGCAGCTCGCCCATCGCAACGGCTACCGCTGCATGATGAGCCACCGCTCCGGCGAGACCGAGGACACGACGATCGCCGACCTAGCGGTCGCCACCGACTGCGGTCAGATCAAGGCCGGTGCTCCGGCCCGCTCGGAGCGCGTCGCGAAGTACAACCAGCTGCTGCGCATCGAGGAAGAGCTGGACGAGGCGGCCCGCTACGCCGGGGCCGGCGCGTTCCCGCGGTTCAGCGCGGGCTGATGGCTGCCTCCCGTCGTCCGAGCTCGGGTCGCCGGCCGGCGACCCGCAGCAGGGCGACGGCTCGCACGTCGGTCGGGCCCAGCCGGCGTCCGACACCGCCGGCCGCCGAGGTGCGCGGTCCCCGAGCGCTGACGACCCGCGCGGCCGTGCTCGGTCTGCTGCTCTGCGGCCTGTTGGTGTCCGCCGCCCTGCCGCTGCGCAGCTACCTCGCCCAACGCGACGACCTCGCCGCTGCCCAGGCAGCCAACGCGGCTGCGGAAGCTCGGGTGCGCGAGCTCGAGAACCTGCAAGCCCGGCTCAACGACCCTGCCTACGTCAAGGCGCAGGCCCGCGAGAAGCTGCACTTCGTCCTGCCGGGCGAGACGTCCTTCTTGCTCATTCCTGACAAGAAGGCCGGTCCTGCAGTGACTTCTGCACCAAGCGCGGCCACCCCCCAGACGCCGGTCGGGGCGACGGCTCCGTGGTACTCCCAGCTGTACGGCACCGTCCAGGCGGCGGACGAACGGTGACGGTCGACCCGGTCGACCGGGCGGTGGTCGAGGCCCAGCTCGGTCGTACTCCCCGCGCGATGCGCGGCGTCGCCCACCGGTGCGGCTGCGGCCTGCCGGATGTCGTCGAGACCGCTCCACGACTCGAGGACGGCACCCCGTTCCCGACGCTGTACTACCTGACCTGTCCCCGGCTTGCGTCGATGATCGGTCGGCTCGAGTCGGCCGGCCTCATGCGCGAGATGACCGCGCGGCTCGCCGAGGATCCGGATCTCGCGGCGCGGTACCAGGCGGCCGCCGACGACTACGTCGGGCGGCGGGATGCGATGGAGGTGCTCGAGAGTGTGCCAGCGCAGGGCGGCATGCCCACCCGCGTGAAGTGCCTGCACGTGCTGGTCGCGCACTCGCTGGCAGTCGGGCCGGGGATCAACCCGTTCGGCGACGAAGCGCTTGCCCTGCTGGCCGACTGGGCTGACGCCGGTCCGTGCGTCCAGCCGTGACGCGAGTCGCCGCGATCGACTGCGGCACCAACTCGGTGCGCCTGCTCATCGCCGATGTGGCGGGCCACGAGAAGAGCGACGTGCACCGCGAGATGCGCGTCGTGCGACTCGGGGAGGGTGTGGATCGCACCGGGGAGCTTGCTCCGGCGGCGATCGTGCGCACCGCGGCGGCGCTGGCGGACTACGCCGCGACCTGTGCCGCTCTCGGAGTCGAGCGGACCCGCATGGTGGCGACGAGCGCCACCCGCGATGCCCGCAACAGCCACGTGTTCGTCGAGATGGTGCGGAGGACGTTGGACGTCGAGCCGGCGATCATCGCCGGTGACGAGGAGGCAGCACTGTCGTTCGACGGCGCGACCCGCGCGCTGCCTGCGCAGGAGGGCCCCTTCCTCGTCGTGGATATCGGGGGCGGCTCCACGGAGTTCGTGGTCGGCACGACCACCGTGACGGCGGCTGCATCGGTCGACGTCGGGTGCGTGCGACTGACTGAGCGCCATCTGGTCTCTGACCCGCCGACCGCCTCAGAAGTTGCGGCTGCACGCCGAGATGTCGTCGCCGCCCTGGACAGGGTGCGCGAGTCGGTCCCCTTGTCGAGCGCCCGCACCAGCGTCTTCCTGGCGGGGTCGGCGACGACGGTGGCGGCGCACGCCCTGGGCCTGAGTGACTACCGGCCCGAGCGAATCCACCGTGCTCGGCTCGCCGCACCGGCAGTCCTGGATGCCTGCGAGGACCTGCTGAGCAGCACGCGGGACGCCCGAGCCGCACTGCCGTACATGCATCCTGGCCGGGTGGACGTCATCGGTGCGGGGGCCCTCGTGCTTGCCACGGTCGTGACCGAGCTCGGTCTGACGGAGATCACGGTGTCCGAGTCGGACATCCTCGACGGGATCGCCTTCTCGGCGGTAGGGAGCAACTGATGGCCAAGCAGGACTGGGTGAGCGCCGTGCGGCGAGTCGACAAGCCCTGGGGACATGAAGAGCTGTTTGCGTTGGTGGACGGCAAGTTCTGCGGCAAGGCGATTCACGTCAACGAGGGCCACGCGCTGTCCTTGCAGTACCACGAGCACAAGGAGGAGACGATCTCCGTGCAGTCCGGGCGGCTGCGCGTGGAGGTCGGTCACCACGAGGACGCGCTCGAGGAGTTCGAGCTGGAGCCGGGGGAGTCGATCCACCTGCGGCCAGGGGTGCGGCATCGCGTGACCGCTCTGGTCGACACCGTGATGCTCGAGGCGTCGACGACCGAGCTGCACGACGTGGTGCGGCTCGAGGACCGCTACGGCCGACAGGGCACGTCGGCGCCCTGACGCACGTCGCGACACGCAGTGGTCCCTGTTGCGCAGTAGTGCGTAATGCGTAGTACCGTGTCGTGCACATGACCGAAGGGGTCTCGGTGGACACCACGCAATTGCTCAAGGGAGTGCTGGATCTTGCCGTCCTTGCGGTCCTGGCGGAGGAAGACGGCTACGGCTACGACGTCGTGCGCCGGCTTCGGGACGCGGGGCTGGGGGAGGTCGGCGATGCGTCCGTGTACGGGACGCTGCGCCGGCTGTTCAACGGCGGATCGCTCACGTCGTACGTCGTGCCCTCCGAGGAGGGGCCGCATCGTAAGTACTACGGCGTGAACGCGGTGGGGCGAGCGCAGCTGGACCTGCAGCGCAAGACCTGGACCGCCTTCGCCGACACGATGGCCGCCCTCGTGCAGCCCGAGAGGAAGAGCGCATGAGCCCCGACGTCACGAGGTTCGCCACTGCGGTCCGAGCCGCCCTGTCCGACCTCACGCCAGAGCAGCGGGACGACCTCCTCGACGACCTCGAGGGGCACCTCGCTGAGGTCGCGGAGGACGGTGAGCTGCCGGGGCGGCTGGGCACGCCCGAGGCCTACGCAGCCGAGCTGCGAGTGTCTGCCGGCCTGCCGGCCAAGGTGGTTGGACCCCGCCGGCTGGCTACCGGTGTCCGGACCAAGGTCACGGGGTGGGTCTCCCGTGTGGAGGCGGCACCAGGCGGTCGCGAAGCGATCGCCTTCCTGCCGGAGCTGCGACCGGGTTGGTGGGTGGCTCGGGCGTGGCTCGCGATGGTGCTGCTCGGCGCACTCACGGCCCAAGACGGCTACTACGGGATGTCGACGTTCCCCTTTCCGCGCGTTCTTGGTTCGGCCTGGCTCGGCCTGCTCCTGCTTGCCGGCGCAGTCGTTCTGTCAGTCCGCCTCGGCCGTCGTACGGACGACTTCACTGCCCGCCGGAGGCGCTTGATCGTCGCCGCAAATGTTGCTGCCTTGCTTGCGGGTATGACCGTAGCCGCCAATGTGCGTGACAGCCTCGGCAGCGGCGGCTATGGCGGCTACTACGAAGTGGCCAACCCCGCCAGCGACGTGCTCAACGGCCCGGACGGCCCGATCCACAACATCTACCCGTACGACAGCCTCGGTCGGCCACTGCGGGACGTGCAGTTGTTCGACCAGGAAGGCCGCCCCCTCAGTCAGCTGCTGCGGCAGACCACCGACGGCCGCTACGCCGAGCCGGATGTCCGTTTCGGCGTGGATGGGCAGCCCAAGCCCAACGTCTTCCCGCGCGACTACCGCGTTGAGGACTACGACGAGCAAGGACGGCCGACGACCGCTCCGGTGCCACCGCCGTCCATCACTCCCGCGACGTTGACGCCACGGGCGACGCCCTCGCCCTCGTCCTCGCCGCAGCCGTCTCCGTCGGCATCACCGACCTCTACCGCGACGCCGACGCCGTCGGGCTGACGTCCTCTGCCAAGATGCCGGCGTGGTGATGCGTGCGGGATCGGGTCACCCGACGGACCTGGCGACGGACACCACGCCGGTGGCGCGCAACGCCGAAGACGTCGTCCGGCTCGCCGGCAATGCGCCGACGCTGGCCCACGTCGATGCCCGGTCGTCGGTCTGTCGCGCGTGCCCGCGACTGGTCGAGTGGCGAGAGAGCGTTGCCGAGGTGAAGCGGGCGTCCTTCGCCGACCAGGAGTACTGGGGTCGTCCGGTCACGGGCTGGGGGTCGCCGCGAACGCGGATCGTCGTCATGGGCCTTGCACCCGCCGCGCACGGTGGCAACCGGACCGGGCGGATCTTCACGGGTGACCGCAGCGGCGACTGGCTCTATGCGGCCTTGCATCGAGCTGGGCTGGCGACGCTGCCCACCTCGGAGTCGGCCTACGACGGCCAGGCGCTGGTCGACACCCGCATCACGCTGCCAGTGCGCTGCGCGCCGCCGGCCAACAAGCCCACACCGGCGGAGCGCGACGCCTGTGCCCCGTGGCTGGTCCAGGAGCTCGGCTTCCTGCTGCCGACGACCCGGGTGTTCGTGGTGCTGGGCGGATTCGGCTGGGCCGCGCTGTTCGGATCGCTGTCAGCTGCCGGAGTCCCCATCCCCGCTCGGGTGCCGAAGTTCGCGCATGGGGCCGAGGTGGCGCTCTCCGACGAGCTGCATGTCCTGGGCTG
>JBKKBU010000015.1:0-10019 GCA_046713755.1 Mycobacteriales bacterium | reverse complement strand
GCGACCGCGCTGGGGCCGCCGGTGGCGGCGCAGTTGGCGCCGGCCATCGCCGAGACGGTGTCTGAGGTGGCAGCGGGCGAGGCCGGCACGTTGAGGAACACGTCCTGGGCCGGTGCCGGTGCCTGCGGCGGGCAGGACTGACTCGCCGTCGCGAAGGTGTTGGGGTTCAACGGGGTGCTGGTCAGCGGCCCGGGCAAGGTGATCGCTCCGGCCAGCAGCGACAGGTCGACGATGATGCCCCTGGCGTCGGCGAAGCCGCCGGCCACCGGGTCGGCGGCGGCGGCGGGGCTGGTCGGCACCACGGCCATCACCAAGGCACTCGCCAGCACCGCAGCGGCGCCGACGGCCCGACGGGTGCGTCCGTTGGTGGCTCCTGGGTTCGTGCCCACAGCTGAACTCCTTTGTACAGTTTTGAGTTGGTATGACGCGCTTCATGATCGGCGGAGCGTCGCCGCAACTTGACTAACGGTTACTACCCAATGACGTCGCGGGTGACACGTGGGTGAATTCCGGCGAACGTGACGGTGTGCGCCGTTTTGTGCGCAATGTCGCTATTTGGTTCTACAGATGTGACCCCCTAGGCAGACCGAAGGCCCGTCCCGTTCCTTCTCGGAGTGCGGGACGGGCCTCAGGTGAGCCAGGTGCAGGTCAGCTGACCGTCAGCTCACCTTGGCGCTCTCCACGATCTCGCTCGCGCCGGCGACGCCGCGCTTGTTGCTCACGGTCACCGCGGCCGCGATGCCAGCGGCAGCGAGCAGGCCGACACCCAGCCGGATGCCGGTGCTCTCGTCCGGCCCGTTGACGCCGTACTTCACGACGCTGGGGGCGATGAGCAGCGCCACCAGGTTCATGACCTTCAGCAGCGGGTTGAGAGCCGGGCCGGCGGTGTCCTTGAACGGGTCACCGACGGTGTCACCGATGATCGTGGCCTCGTGCGCCGGCGATCCCTTGCCGCCGTGCGCACCCTCCTCGACCAGCTTCTTGGCGTTGTCCCAGGCCCCACCGGCATTGGCCAGGAAGACCGCCATCAGCACACCCGCGGCGATCGAGCCGGCCAGGAAGGCACCGAGCGGGGCGTAGCCCAGCAGGAAGCCCACCGACACGGGGGCGAGGACGGCGAGGAGACCGGGAGTGGCCAGCTCGCGCAGCGAGTCACGCGTGCAGATGTCGACCACGCGGCCGTAGTCCGGCTTCTCCGTGTAGTCCATGATCCCCGGCTTGGTCCGGAACTGCTCCCGCACCTCGAAGACGACCCGACCGGCAGCCCGGGAGACGGCGCTGATCGCCAGCCCCGAGAACAAGAAGACCACCGCCGCACCGATGATGAGACCGAACAGCAGGTTGGGCTTCTCGATGGACAGCGAGAAGACGGCACCTTCCGGCAGCTCGTCGACGACGGCCTCGCGGAACGACCCGAACAGCGCCGTCGCGGCAAGGACAGCGGTGGCGATCGCGATGCCCTTGGTGATGGCCTTCGTGGTGTTGCCGACCGCGTCGAGCTCGGTGAGAATCTGCGCGCCCTTGGCGTCGACCTCGCCGGACATCTCCGCGATGCCCTGCGCGTTGTCGGAGATGGGCCCGAAGGTGTCCATCGCGACGATCACACCGACCGTGGTCAGCAGCCCGGTGCCGGCGAGCGCTACGGCGAACAGCGCGAGCACCGTCGAGCCGCCGCCGATGAGGAAGGCGGTGTAGACGGCGCCACCGATGAGCAGCGCCGAGTAGACGGCCGACTCGAGGCCGACACTCACGCCGGCCAGCACGACCGTGGCCGCGCCGGTCAGCGAGGACTTGCCGATCTCCTTGACCGGCTTGCGCTTGGTCTCGGTGAAGTAGCCGGTGAGCACCTGGATGGCGGCCGCCAGCACGATGCCGACGACGACAGCGCCCAGGGCAAACGAGCGCGGGTCGCCGTCGAGGCCGAGTACGACCTCGTCCCCGCCGGTCAGGTCGGCGTAGCTGTCCGGCAGGTAGGCGTAGGCCGCGACGCCGACGAGCACCGCTGAGACGACTGCCGACAGGAAGAAGCCGCGGTTGATCGCGCTCATGCCGTTGTGGTCGCCGTCGCGTGGGCTGGTGGCGTAGATGCCGACCAGTGCCGTGAGCACACCGATCGCGGGCACGATGAGCGGGAAGACCAGGCCCTTCGCACCGAAGGCGGCCTGCCCGAGGATGAGCGCGGCCACCAGGGTCACGGCGTAGGACTCGAACAGGTCGGCCGCCATGCCGGCGCAGTCACCGACGTTGTCACCGACGTTGTCGGCGATGGTGGCGGCGTTGCGCGGGTCGTCCTCAGGAATGCCCTGCTCGACCTTGCCGACCAGGTCGGCGCCCACATCGGCAGCCTTGGTGAAGATGCCACCGCCGACACGCATGAACATCGCGAGCAGGGCACCACCGAAGGCAAAGCCCTCCAGCACGATCGGGGCTTGCTCGTCGTAGCCGAGCAGCACGACGGAGGCACCGAGCAGACCGAGGCCGACGGTGAACATGCCGACGACGCCGCCGGCACGGAACGCGATGCGCAGCGCGCGCTTGGTCCCCTCCGTGTTGGCAGCGTTGGCAACCCGCAGGTTGGTGCGGGTCGCGAGCGTCATCCCGATGAAGCCGACCAGTGCTGAGAAGCCCGCGCCGACGAGGAAGAACACGGAACGACCCACGCGCACGCTCGTCGTGTCCGCCGGCAGCAGGAACAGCAGCGCGAACACGATGACGGCGAAGACCGAGAGCGTCCGGAACTGACGCGAGAGGTAGGCCGCGGCCCCCTCCTGCACCGCCTTGGAGATCTCGATCATCTTGGGTGTGCCCTGGCCGGCGGCCAGGACCTCACGGGCGAAAACGCCCGCGAAGCCGAGCGCGACAAGCGAGGTCAGCAGGATGAGGACGATCAGCGTGCGATCGGCGTCGGCCACGGAAGCGAGGCCCTCGCCCGCGGCGAGGTGAAGCGGAGACATGCGTCCTCCTGGTCGGGGGCGGTAGCCCTCAGAGCGCCCTTAGAGCGGTAGCCCTCAGACATGGGTAGTGACCGGCGAGCAGCAACGCGTTCACGCGTGCGCCGCGGAAGGATATAGGGAACGAACCGGTGCGTGTTGCACCGCCCCGCACCCTCGGGGCTTGCGGACCCGGGAACTACGTGTTTCTAGCCTTGGACGAGACCGGCGGCGGCAGCCGTCGACGGCACCCCGGACAGCCGCGGGGGCAGCGGCCAGCGCATGGTGACGACCGTCCCGTCAGGACCCGACTCCACAGCCACGTCTTCCACGAGCGCCTGGACGACAGCCAAGGCGACCTCTGGGTCGCCGACCGCATCGTCCGGGTCGGCGTCGGCTCCGCCCGCCCAGTCGTCGAACACTCCAGCGGGATCGGCTGCGGTGTCGCCACCGGCGGGCCCGGCAGCCGGACCCCGATCGAGAACGGCGACGCTCAGGCCGGCGATGTCATCGCGAACGGTGATCTCGACCCGGGTGTCCGCGGCATGCTGCGCGTGCAGCAGCACGGCCCGACCGCAGGCCTCACCGAGTGCGAGGCGCAGCTCGTCCACGAAGTCGTCGTCCAGACCGGCGCGGCGCGCCGCCGCAGCCACCACCAGCCGGGCCGTCCGGACATGCGCCGGGAGCGGCGGGATGAGCAGCTGCACCTGCGCCACTCGGTCAGTCCCCCGTCGAGGCGTCGGCCGCGATGGCCTCTTCGACCGTGGCGTGGATCGGGAAGACCTTGGTCAGGCCGGTGATGCGGAAGATCTTGAGGATGCGCTCCTGGGTGCACACCAGCCGCAGCGAGCCTTCATGGGCGCGGACCCGCTTCAGACCACCCACGAGCACCCCGAGGCCGGTGGAGTCCAAGAACTCCACGCCCTCCATGTCGACCACCAGGTGGTACTGGCCGCTGCTCACCAGGTCGATGAGCTGCTCGCGCAGCTTGGGGGCCGTGTAGACGTCGATCTCGCCACCCACGACGACGACCGTGCGGTCACCTTCGGTACGGGTCGACAGGGACAGGTCCACGGCTATTCCTCCATGCAGTCGGTCTGGCCCGCCGCCCCTGCGGGCGCGAGTCACAGGGCCCCTCCCCGGGGACCGGCGGAGGACTACCCCAGTGCAGTCCCATCTAACCGCAGGGACAGGGGATGCCGCCTGCCCCCTGGCGCGCCGGGACACCTGACAGGATGGCGGCCCGATGACCAGCCGCCCGGAGACGCTGCTGCAGCGGCTGCTGCTCGACCCCGCGCACCGCGACAAGGTCACGCACGTCGAGCACGTCCCTGCTCGCGAGGGGCGCCGGGCGGACTGGCCGCTGTGGGTTCCGGACCTCCTGCGGGACCGGCTGGCCCTGGCTGGGGTGCCGTCGCCTTGGGAGCACCAGGCGCAGGCTGCCGATCTCGCCTGGGGAGGGCAGTCAGTGGTCGTGTCGACCGGCACGGCGAGCGGCAAGTCACTGGCCTACCTGCTCCCGGTGCTGTCGTCCATGTTGGTCGATGACCGCGCGACCGCGCTCTACCTGTCACCCACCAAGGCCCTCGCTACCGACCAGCTCCGGGCGGTGCGGGCCCTCAACCTCATGGCGGTGCGAGCCGCTACCTACGACGGGGACACCCCCCGAGAGGAGCGCGACTGGGTGCGCCGGCACGCCCGCCTGGTGCTCACCAATCCCGACATGGTGCACCGGGCGATGCTGCCGAGGCACAGCGACTTCGCGTCGTTCCTGCGCCAGCTGCGCTTCGTGGGCGTCGACGAGTGCCACACCTACCGCGGCGTGTTCGGCTCCCACGTGGCGCAGGTGCTACGCCGGCTGCGCCGGGTCTGCGCCCGTTATGGCAGCGAGCCGGTGTTCGTGCTCGCCTCGGCGACCGCTAGCGACCCGGAGACCTCCGCGGGCTTGCTCACCGGCCGGCCCGTCGTCGCGGTGTCGAACGACGCCTCGCCGCGGGGGCAGACCGAGTTCGCGATGTGGGAACCCCCGCTGCTCCCGGACTACGGCGCTGGTGGTGGTGGGGAGAACGGCGCCCGGGTACGCCGCTCCGCAACTGCCGAGACCGGTGACCTGCTGGCCGACCTCGTCGTCGAAGGCGCCCGCACGATCGCCTTCGTCCGGTCCAGACGGGGCGCCGAGGTGGTCGCACTGGGCGCGCGGCGCGCCCTCGAGGAGGCGGCACCCGAGCTGCGTGACCGACTCGCGGCGTACCGGGCTGGCTACCTGCCCGAGGAACGCCGGGAGCTGGAGCGGCGGCTGCAATCCGGGGACCTGCTCGGGGTGGCGGCCACCAACGCCCTGGAGCTCGGCGTGGACGTCGCCGGGCTCGACGCGGTGATCATCACCGGCTGGCCGGGGACCCGCGCATCGGTCTGGCAGCAGGCCGGCCGGGCGGGCCGGGCGGGGCAAGGCGCACTGGCGGTCCTCGTGGCCCGCGACGATCCCCTGGACACCTACCTCGTCCACCACCCGGAGGCGCTGTTCGGGCGCCCCGTCGAGGCGACGGTGCTCGATCCGAGCAACCCCTACGTCCTCGGTCCGCACCTGTGCTGCGGCGCCGCCGAGCTGCCCCTCACCGAGGCGGACCTCGAGCTGTTCGGTGACCCGGAAGCAGTGCGGTTGCTGCTTGCCGACCTGGTCCGCCGCGGGTTGCTGAGGTCGCGGGCCAACGGCTGGTTCTGGACCTCCCGGGAGCGGCCCGACGCCGACATCCGCGGCACCGGTGGACCACCGGTGCGGCTGGTGGAGGTCGCCACCGGGCGGCTGCTCGGGACTGTCGACAGCGCCGCGTCGCACTCCCAGGCGCACACCGGCGCCGTGTACCTGCACCAGGGCGAGACCTACGTCGTCGAGCAGCTCGACCTCGACGAGTCGGTTGCCCTGGTGCGCCGCGACGACCCGGAGTGGTCGACGTCCGCGCGTGACATCACCGACATCCGGGTCGTGGAGGAGCTCCGCACGCAGGCCTTCCCCGGCGTTGCGTTGAGCTTCGGGACCGTGGATGTGAGCAACCAGGTCGTGTCCTTCCTGCGCAAGCGAGTCGGGTCAGGTGAGGTGCTCGGCGAGGAGCCGCTCGACCTGCCCGCGCGCGAGCTGCGGACCCGCGCGGTCTGGTACACGCTGGACAGTGCACTCCTGGAGGCCGCCGGCCTGCCGTGGGCGGCCGTGCCTGGCGCTGCGCACGCTGCGGAGCACGCCGCCATCGGCCTGCTGCCGCTGTTCGCGACCTGTGACCGCTGGGACATCGGCGGGGTCTCGACCGCTCTTCATGAGGACACCGGGCTCGCCACGGTCTTCGTGTACGACGGGCACCCCGGCGGGGCCGGCTTCGCCGAGCGCGGCTACGCCCGCGCTGCAGCCTGGTTGCGGGCCACCCGCGAGGCGATCGCATCATGCGAGTGCGAGACCGGCTGCCCCTCCTGCGTCCAGTCCCCCAAGTGCGGCAACGGCAACGAGCCGCTCGACAAGGCCGGCGCCGTACGGCTGCTGGATGTCGTGCTGAACAGCGGACTGGACAGTGACGACGAGGGGTAGGGGTGGGGAGTCCGTCCCTACAGGAGGTCCTCCATGGTCGTGCTCGGTGTCGTCATCCTCGTCCTTGCTGCGGTGCTCGCCGTCGGCGTCGTCACGAGCAACGGGTCACCCGTCGATGCGGAGGCCTTCGGGATCACGCTGGACGGCGTGACCGTCGGCGGCTTCTTCCTCGTCGGTGTCGCCACCGGCGCGCTAGCCCTCTGCGGGCTGGTCATGGCCCTGGGCGGGCTGACCCGGCGCCGGGCCAAGCGACGGGCGCTCAAGCAGCAGGTCCGCGAGGTGCGGAGCGAGCGCGAGACGCTGGCCGAGGAGAACGCCCGGCTGCAGACCGAGCTCGGCGAGCGCCAGCAGGCCGACCGCACCGACCTCGACGACGGCACCTACCCGGCGAGGTCGGATGCGTCCGCCGTCACGAGGGAGCGGGCGGTTGCCCCCGACGAGAACCCGAACGGCGACGCCACCCGTGGCCGGCACCGGCTGATCGGCCGCTGATCCGGCATCCTGCTCGGTCTTCTGACTGAGCGGTCCTGAGGTTGAGCGCTACTCCTGCACGGGCGAGGTGGCCCCGAGCCA
This sequence comes from Mycobacteriales bacterium, assembly GCA_046713755.1. Lineage (GTDB taxonomy): Bacteria > Actinomycetota > Actinomycetes > Mycobacteriales > SCTD01 > JAUYQP01. The sequence continues at coordinate 2,942 of JBKKBU010000015.1, read as the reverse complement.
ACGCCGCAGGTGCGCGGCCGTCAGCAGCATGATCAGGGCAGCCGCGATGAAGCGCATGAACTGCTCGGAGTCGAGCGCTCCCGAGACGGCGCCACCGATCCGCTTGGATCCCAGGATCTCGTACTTCTCCTGCACGTCCTGGTCTCCGTACTCGAGCGTCCCCTCGAACTCCCCGTCGGGCAACGGTGCTTCACCCACCACCGGGGCCTGCACCTGAGCCAGTGGCGGCAGCTTGTTGATGCCCAACTTCGGGGCGAAGGCGCGGAAGGTGAGCGCGAAGGCGCGGCGCTGGTTGAGCGCAGCGTTGTCGCTCTTGCTGCCGGTGCCGATGGCGGTGGGGTTCGACGGTTCGTCGCCGCCGCCACCGCTGGTGGAACTGCCGGTCGTGGAGCTCCCGCCAGTGCCCGTGGTCGACCCGCCACTGGTCGACCCGCCACTGGTCGTCCCGCCCGAGCCTCCTGAGGTGCTGGTTCCTGGGTCTTCGCCGCCGGTGCCGGGGTCCTCTGCACCGGTGGAACCGGGGTCCGTCGTCGGCTCAGGGCTCGGGGCGGGCGGTGGCTTGTCGGCCAGCGTCGCCGCCGCCGACCCGGAGTCGCGCGAGTCGAGGACATCGGTGGAGTTGGGCGCTGTCGAGCGATGAGCGCGCAACTTGAAGGTCCGCTCCCCGCTGTCGTCGTCGCCATAGGTCAGGGCCGTCGAGCACGCCCCTCCCGCGCTGCACGCGGACATGCTGATGTCCGACCGCATGACTGCGCCGGCGTTGTCGTACAGGGTGAAGCCGGTGAGGTCGGGCTCGGACCCTCGCTGCCACTTCACGGTGATCTCGCGGAAGGCCGTCGTCGACGCAGACACCGCGGTCGGGGCCTTCGGCGGGATCCGCAGCACGAAGGTGTTGCTGTCGCTCTGCGCGCCGGACAAGGTCACTCGCCAGGTGCCGTTGCGGGCCGGCTTGACCTGACCTGGGTTGCAATCGGCGGTGGCACAGTCGGTGTCGAGGCTGCCGGTGAGGGACTGGGCCGGGTAGTTGCCGAGGGCATCGCGGTTGGTCGAGGCCGCCAGCTGCCGGGCCACGCCAGGCCCTTCCAGTTTGAGCGTGGACGCCGTGCTGCTCTGCGGGACGTCGGCCCGGACCGCGACGGTGGTGTCCGAGGTGTAGGTGGCGCCGGCGCCGGGGGTGACGATGGCGGCCGAGGCCGGCACGGCGGCAGCAAGCAGGGCAGCACCGCACAGCGGTACGACCAGGGCCAACCGACCGAGTGCGCGAGGTCCGGCCAGATAGGCAGCCACAGCTGTCACTTCTTGCCCCTGTTCTTGCCGTCCACGGCCTTCTCCCCCACGAGCTCGAAGCGCATCACCAGCCGCTGCTTTGCACTTCCCTTCGGATGGCAGGTGGTCAGGGTCAAGCCCTTCTTCACACCTTCTTGCGCCACCACGGAGAAGTCGGTCGGCTTCACCACCCACGGGTTGGCGTGGTTGGCGAACGGCTTGACCGCCTTGTAGGTGAAGATCGAGAACGGCGTCTCGAGCTCGACGAGGTCGCCCGGGCCCAGCTCGTTCATCCGGTTGAACGGACGACCGAAGGTCGTCCGGTGGCCGGCGATGGCGACGTTGCCGGGCTCACCCGGCAGCGGTGAGCCGACGTAGTGACCGGCGCCGGCCCGCAGTGCGGCCGGCGTGGTGCCCTCCACCACAAGGACGTCCACCCCGAGCTTCTTGATCCGCAGCCGGGTGAGGCCCTCACCCACACCGATCTTGCGCAGTCGGTAGGCCTCCCGCACCTTCGGGTCGTCGAAGGCGCCCGCGAGCTGGCCTTGCTTGTAGCGGCTGTAGAGGTCGGTCCCGACGGGGTAAGCAAACATCCCCGCGCCGGCGAGGAACAGCACGAGGGAGAGCACCGAGATCGCGCGACGACCGCCCGGCCGGCGCAGTGCATCACCCAGCAGCGCGCCGAACGCCCGCGCGGTTGCCGGCACGGGCGGGGTGACGAACGACGGCTCCATGGCTCCAGCTCTTCTGGTGGTGCGCTTCTGGTGGTGCGCTTCGGGTGGTGCGCTTCGGGTGGTGCTGAGTCTGCGTAAGTGTGGCGGCTACCACCGGGGCAGGAAGCCGGCGGGATCACGACAGACGATTGAACCGGACATCGAGGTACAACGAGGACAACTCAGGGAGGTTACGGCGCACCGGGTACTCCCTACGACGTCGGCAGCGCCACCACCCGACTTCATCACCCAGTTGGCTCGGCTACCCCTCCAGACGTGTTTCGCGGCTCCACGGTTCCCGGAACGGCGGCTGCCAGGCGGGCGGTCGGCCGGTTCGATCGATCGAGAGCGGGGACACCCCCCTCGTCGCTCGTCGAGGAGGAACCATGCCCCGTCCCACCCGTCCGTCGCGCCGAGGCCGCCCCCCGGGTCGCGAAGCGCCTTACTACGCCGAGGGCGAGCTCGTCACCGAGCGGGTTGTCATCGAGGACACCACTCCGGTCTCTCGCGCATACCGCGAGGACCCGCAGCCGCTGCTGTGGCTAGCGGTGCTGGCCGTGCTCGCCGTCCTTGCGGTAGGGGCCTACGTCCTCTGGCTCGACGACGACGCGGTCGTCACCACTCCGGCGCCGTCGTCGTCTCCGGCCGCGACCCAGCCGCCCGCGGTGGCTCCACCCGTCATCATCAACCAGCCGCCCGCAGCCCCGCCGGTCATCATCAACCAACCTCCGGCGCAGCAGGCGCCTCCGGCGCAGTCGCCGCAGCAGCAGGCCCCGACCAGCGCCGGGCCCGCTCCCACCGCGAGCTGATCGGCCCGCACCGTTGGCTGGCGCCCCGGATCACTGACCCAAGGCATCACTGACCCAAGGCATCACTGGGCCCGGCCAGGCCCAGCCCGGGCGACGGCCCGCGCGACCCCGAGCCGCCCCAGCGGGCCGTCCGGGCGGACCTGCACAGTCACGC
>JBKKBU010000014.1:0-5527 GCA_046713755.1 Mycobacteriales bacterium | reverse complement strand
GCCCAAGGTCACGGCAGCGCTGGCGGTGCTGACGAACCGGATCGCCGCCTACCGGCAGGGGCTGACCACCCTGGCCGCGGCAGCGGAGCAGGTCCCCGCCCTGGACCAGGGTCAGCGCGGCCTGCTCGACGCGGTGGGCACCACGGGTTCCGCTGAGGCAGCGGCGGCCACCGGCTTGAGCACATCGGGGAAGAGTGCCTGGGCAGCGTACACGCGACTCGCTACAGCGGCGCGTACCTGGCTCGATCGGGCGACTGCGGGTTGGTATCGCGACAAGCGCGAATCGGCCAACGCGTACGCCGTTCTTGTCGCCGACGTCCGCGCGCCGCTGAACCGGGCACGCGCGGCCCTGCAGCGTTCCGATGTGACGCGGCGCTCCGCCGGCACCCGGGTCTCTACGGCCCTGCGCGAGGCCGATGCGGCGCTGGCGCCGCTGCGCTCGCCGGGCTGACCGGGTCGGCAACCGGCAGGCTGCCCGTTGCCCTCGTAGGATCGCCAGGTGAAGGACGCGCGGCTCTCCTGGCGGCTGCGCGGCCTCGTCATCGTCGTGGTGCTGGAGCTGCTGGCCGGACTGACCGCCGCGGTGTCGCTGCGCGAGTCACCCGGCTCGGCTGGCTCGGCCGCCGACCGCGCCCGCACCAACCCGCCGGAGGCAGACGCTGCGGAGCAGGAGCGCACCGACGCGGTCCGCCGGTTGCTGTCCGATCGCGCCCAGGCTGTGCGTCGTCGTGACCGGGCCGCCTTCCTCGCCCTGCTCGACCCGGCCCCGGCGGCAGCGCCGTTCCGGGCCAGTCAGGCCGTGGTCTTCGATGCGCTCGCTGACGTGCCCTTGGCGTCCTGGGCCTACAGCCTGGATCCGAGCAGGGAGCGGGTTCCCAACGCGCGCGTCGACGCGTTGCGCGGGCCGGACTGGTGGGCTCCCGACGTCGTGCTCCGCTACGCCATCAAGGGTTTTGACGCCCGGCCGACCCGCGCCGAGCAGTACTTCACGTTCGTGCCGCGCGACGGCCGCTGGTTCCTGGCCTCCGACTCCGACTTCAAGGAGGTCGGGGAGTCCAGCACCCCGGGGATCTGGGACGGCGGTGCCGTGGTCGTCGTCCGGGGTCGGAGCTCGCTCGTGCTCGGACATCCGTCATCGGGCGGCATGCTGCGGCAGATCGCCGACGCCGTCGACGCGGCCGTCCCGCGGGTGACAGCGGTCTTTGGGACCGGGTGGAGCCAGCGGGTCGTCGTCCTCGTCCCCGATACCTCGGCTGAGCTGGCCGAGCTGCTCGACACTCGCAGTGACTTCACCCAGATCGCAGCGGTGGCCACGGCAGAGCTCGAGGACAGCGCCGAGTACCGCCCGGTGGGCAACCGCATCATCGTCAACCCGCCAAACTTCGCCAAGCTCGGGTCGATCGGTCGACGGGTCGTGCTCACCCATGAGGTCACGCATGTGGCGACCCGGGCGGCGAGCGGACCCTTTGTGCCGACGTGGCTGGCGGAGGGCTTCGCCGACTACGTCGGTTACCAGGGCGTCGACCTGCCGCTGTCGGTGTCTGCACGCGAGCTGCGTACGGCGGTCCGCGCCGGTCGGCTGCCGAGCGTGCTCCCGACGGACTCGGACTTCGAGGCGACCAACAAAGAGCTCTCCCAGGTCTACGAGCAGGCGTGGCTTGCGATCGTGCGACTGGCCGAGGTCCACGGTCGGGGCAAGGTCCTGGCGTTCTACCGCGACCTCGGGGCGGAGCGGTCCGGTGATCGGGAGGCGGTCATCGAGGCTGACTTCCGCAAGGCCTTCGGTCGCAGCACGGCGGCGTTCACCAAGGACTGGATCGCGAGCCTGCGGTCGAAGCTGCGATGAACCGAGCCGCAGCGGTCGTCGCGCTGGTGCTGCTGCTGGTGGCCCTGGCCGTCGCACTCGCCGTCACGGTGCCATGGACGGCGCTGAGCGGGGCGCAGCCGGTGGTCGACGTCGGTCGCGACTTCACCACCGACCAGGTGGCCCGGGAGGTGGCCTTCCATCGGGCCATCCGGCCACCGGCGTACGCCTCGCTCGGGCTGGGGCTGGTCGTCGCCGGGGTGCTGGGACTGACCCCGATCGGGGCCCGGCTGGTCAGCGCTGTTGCGCGTCCGCTCGGCGGTGGGTGGGTCTGGGAGGTGCTGCTCGGCGTCCTGGCGCTCAGCATCGTCGGTCGGCTGGTGACGCTGCCGTTGAATGCGCGGTCCGAGGTGGTGCTGCGCCGCTACGGGCTGTCGACGCAGACCTGGGCCACCTGGGGCGTGGACGTCGTGAAGTCGGTCGCCGTGGGCAGCGCGCTGACGGCGCTGGTGCTGCTCGCCGCCGTCGGGCTGGCCAGGAGTTTGCCGCGGACGTGGTGGATCGCGGCTGCGGCCGTCACCGGGCTGTTGGTCGTCGGCGGCTCCTACGCCTACCCGGTCGTCGTGGAGCCGGTCTTCAACCGCTTTACGTCGCTCGCCGACGGCCCCTTGCGCACTGATCTTTTAGCGCTCGCGGAGCGGGACGGGGTGCCAGTGTCGGACGTGCTGGTTGCGGATGCCTCCCGCCGGACCACCGCCTTGAACGCCTATGTGTCGGGCTTCGGCGGCACTCGCCGGATCGTGGTCTACGACACGCTGCTGCGGGAGGCGACGCCTGCGGAGGTGCGCAACGTCGTGGCCCACGAGCTGGGGCACGCCAAGGACAAGGACGTCGTGGTGGGGACGATGCTCGGTGCGCTGGGTGCTGCCGCCGGGGTCGTGGCGCTGGCGCTGGTGCTGTCGTGGGGCGGTCTGCTCCGGCGGGTCGGCGCCGACGGGGCCGGCGACCCGCGGGTCATCCCGCTGGTGCTGTTGCTGGTCGCGCTCGCGACGCTGCTGCTGGCACCGGCGTCCAACCTGGTCTCGCGTCGGGTGGAGGCCCGCGCTGACGTGCATGCGCTCGATCTCACCTGCGATGCGAAGACTTTTGTGGACAGCCAGAAGCGGCTGGCCGTCACGAACCTGTCGGACCTCGCGCCGCATCCGCTGGCGTTCGCTTTCTTTGCCACCCATCCCTCGTCGCCGCAGCGGATCGCGCTGGCGCGGGAGCACGAGCGGCTGCGCTGTCGATGAGGACCCTGGTCGTCACCAACGACTTCCCACCGCGGCCGGGAGGCATCCAGGCCTTCGTGCACTCCCTCGCGGTCCGGCAGCCCGCTGGCGAGGTGGTGGTCTACGCGCCGGCCTGGAAGGGGGCCTTCGCGTTCGATGCTGCCCAGCCCTTCCCCGTCGTACGGCACCCGACGTCGTTGATGCTGCCGGTCCCGGACGTGTTGCGCCGAGCGCGCGAGGTGGCGGCCGCTGAGGGCTGCGACCGGGTGTGGTTCGGTGCGGCTGCTCCGCTCGGGCTGCTGGCCCGGCCGCTCGGGTTGTCGCGATCGGTCGCGTCGACCCACGGCCACGAGGTTGGCTGGGCGCTGCTGCCGGGGTCGCGGCAGGTCCTGCGGCGGATCGGCCGCGACGTGGACGTCGTGACCTACCTGGGGGACTACACCCACTCGCGGCTCGCCGGCGCCTTCCGCTGCGACATGGCGCAGCTGCCGTCCGGGGTGGACACCGAGGCTTTTAGGCCTGGCGCCGGGGGTGAAGACGTACGCCGCAAGCTGGGGCTGCTCGGCCGCCCGGTCGTCGTGTGCGTGTCGCGCCTGGTCCCGCGCAAGGGTCAGGACGTGCTGATCAGGGCGCTGCCGGAGATCCGGCGTCGGGTGCCCGATGCGGCTTTGCTGCTCGTGGGCGGCGGCCCGGACGTCCCTCGCCTGCAGCGGCTCGCCGCCGAGCACGGTGTGGCCGACGACGTCGTCCTGACCGGGTCGGTGCCGTGGCAGGAGCTGCCCGCCCACTACGACGCGGGCGACGTCTTCGCGATGCCGTGCCGGACCCGGCGTGCCGGCCTGGAGGTCGAGGGACTCGGGATCGTCTTCCTCGAGGCCTCAGCGACCGGGCTGCCAGTGGTCGCCGGCCGCTCCGGCGGCTCACCCGATGCGGTGCTGGACGGCGTGACCGGCGAGGTGGTGGACGGGACGTCGGTGTCCTCGGTGGCGGCGGCGGTGGCCGGGCGGCGCGCGGACCCGGTGCGGGCCGCGGCCATGGGGGCGGCCGGGCGGGAGTGGGTGGACCGTGAGTGGCGCTGGGACGTGCTGGCGTCGCGGCTGCGCGGTCTGCTCGCCGGGCCCGGATAAATCAGCCAGTCCAACCGAGGAGTTGGGTCCCGGCGACCAGGATGAGCACCCAGAGCGCAAAGGCCCCGGCCGGCACCAACGGCGTGAGCAGCGGTCGCCGGTTCAGCAGGTAGATCGCGACGACCAGCAGGACGGCCCAGAGCACCACGACAGCGGCGACGGCCCACGAGGGCGCGATGACGGCGGTGCTGGCGTAAGGGAGGCCGACAGCCACGTGCGCCACGAGCCCGAACCAGCCGGCGGCCTTGGCCCACCGGGGCGCGGCCGTCGGTGCGTTGGCAGTGGTCGTCATGGCGGTCAGCCTCTCGTCGGCCGCCATCCTGGCCTGTCCGGGGATGCTGCGCCTGAGCACTTCTACTCAGACCCGTGTGTCACCCGGCGCTGACGGTCGTCACGATGCGGGCGCGGACGTGCGGGTCGGCGTAGCGCTCGAAGCTGTGCTTGAGCGACAAGCCGCAGAAGCCGATGAGCGGCAGCGCGAGCAGCGGTGGTAGCCAGGCGAGGTCGCTGCCGGCGGCGCTTCCCAGCAGGATGCCGACGATGGCGGTGGGGATGGCGAGCCGGGCGCTGGCCGCGACCAGGGCACCGGGAGGGGCGACCGCGTCGCGGACCCCGATGAGGTCGGCGCGGTGCGGTCGGCGTACGGACATCGCCATGCACGTTGCGACGACCACGGCGGTGCAGGCGAGACCGCTCGACACGATGGCTGTGACCTCCGCTGCCGTGGGGGTGCCTGGGCTGCGGAGCGAGCCGGCGATCGCGGCGACGGCGACTGCGGCCAGGACCGTCTCGGTGAGCACGATCAGCTTGGACTTGGCGATCAGCAAGGGGTCGTGGGGGAGCGAGGCGAGCCAGACGGCACCGGAGGCGTCGAGGCAGAACGCGTTGACGCCGAACAGCAGCCCCGCCCCGGCGGCCACTAGCCCCGGCAGGACGACCAGCGATGCCCAGGGCACCGCTGCTCCAGCGGCGATCAGACCGGGAAGAATGGCGAGCACCAAACCACCACGGCGCAGCGCGGGGGCGCGCCAGACACTGGCCCGGTCCCAGGCGACCAGCTCGCGCAACGGGCTGCGTTGTGCGGTGCGGCGACGCACGGTCGAGCCGGTGTTGGTGGCTCCTGAATCGCTGGGACGGCGCAGCGCCCAGGCGCACGCGCTCGACCCCGCGACCAGCCCGATGCCAGTGAGGGCGAGCAGGACCAGCGTGGTGATGCCCCATCGACCGAGGTCGTCACCGCTGGCCTCGATGCCGGCGACCACGCTGCGGGTGGGGCTGCCATCCAGGAGGGCATCGCCCTGGCCGAGCCGCACGACCATGACCGC
>JBKKBU010000013.1:0-4597 GCA_046713755.1 Mycobacteriales bacterium | reverse complement strand
CCACCATCTGGCCCCAGGTGTCGGCGGACGGCAGTGTTCTCGCCGTCGCGAGCCTGTGGCTGCTGTGCGTGCTCTTCGCGGCGCCGGCGGCCGCGGTCAGCACGATCGTGCGCCGTTGGGCAAGTCGACTCCGACAGGCCGAAGGGCTGTTGGCGAGTGCCTTCGAGCACGCCTCGACGGGCATGGCGCTGCTCGACGAGCATGGTGTCCTGCTGCAGGTCAACCACTCGATGGTGCAGCTGCTCGGCGCCGACCCGGACGACGTGATGCACCGGCCGTTCCTGCACTACGCGTTGGCCGAGGACCGGGGCATCGTCATCGACGCGCTCGCCTCGCTGTCTGCGAGCCGGCGAGGAGCGCGGGCTGAGGTGCGGCTGCGGCACGCCCCTGACGGCACGGTGCGGTGGGTGCTGCTGGCTGCGTCCTGGATGGACGGCGCCGTCGGGGTCCCCCCGCGCGTCGTCGTACAGGTCGAGAACGTCACCGAGCGCAAGCGGGTCGAGCAGCGGCTGTCGCACCAGGCGACCCACGACGAGCTCACCGGGCTCCCCAACCGCACCATGCTGCGCGAGCAGCTCGACCTCGCGCTCCAGCGCGGCGAGCGGGTCGCGGTGCTGTTCCTCGACCTCGACCGCTTCAAGGTCGTCAATGACGGTCTGGGTCACGCCGTGGGTGACCAACTGCTCGTCGAGGTCGCCGCGCGGCTGGCCGCGACGTTGCGACCAGGCGACCTGGTGGCTCGGCTCGGCGGTGATGAGTTCGTGCTCATGACCCGCCACGTCGACGGCGCCGCCGACGCTCAGACCTTGGCCGATCGGGTGCTGCTCGCGCTGCGGCCGCCGATCCTGCTCGGTGACTACAGCGAGGTCATCAGCGCCAGCGTCGGCATCGCGATCTCCGACGACAGCGTCGGCGAGGGCGCCACGGGCGACAGCCTCCTGCGTGACGCCGACACCGCGATGTATCGGGCGAAGGCCGCCGGCGGCGCGCGAAGCGCACCCTTCACGCAGCAGATGCGCGAAGCGGCGGTGACCTCCCATGAGCTCGAGGTCGACCTGCGGCATGCCCTCGCGGCGGGGATCGTCACCGTCGCCTACCAGCCTGCCGTCGACCTGGTGACCGGTCGCATCGAAGGTGTCGAGGCGCTGGCCCGATGGTGCGACAAGGTGCGTGGCGACGTCCCTCCGACGGAGTTCGTGGCGGTCGCCGAGCAGAGCGACCTGGTCTGCGACCTCGGCACCTACGTGCTGACCCGGGCGCTCCTGGACTTCCAGCGCTGGCAGAGTCGCGGCCTCACCTATGTGCCGTCGGTGGCCGTCAACGTGTCGGTGCGGCAGCTCACCGACCCGACCTTCCCGCGCCGCGTGCAGGGGCTGCTCGAGGACACTGGCGTCGATCCCGCGAAGCTCTGCCTGGAGGTCACCGAGACCGCGCTGTCCGGCGATGTCGGGCCGGTGGTGCTGGCCTTGGACGCCCTGCGTGAGATCGGCGTCAAGCTGTCCATCGACGACTTCGGGACCGGCCACGCCTCGCTCACCTATCTGGCGCGCTTCCCGGTCGACAGCGTCAAGGTGGATCGGTCGTTCGTGACGGGCATCGGCATCGACGCCGGCAGCGCCGCGATCGTCGGAGGCGTCGTCGCGATGGCCCACACCTTTGGTCTGCGGGTCACCGCCGAGGGCCCCGAGAGCACCGAGCAGCTGGCGTTGCTGCGCGACCTCGGGTGTGACCTCGCGCAGGGCTATGCCTATGCGCAGCCGATGACGTGCGACGCGTTCATCGCCCTCCTCGACCACGGCGGAGCCCGCATGATCCCGGCGCCGCGGCGCTCGGACGCGGCCAAGGAGCACTCCGTCGACGAGGCCCGCCGCTACCGCCTCCTGCTGGACGGCGCCCGCGACATCACCGCCTGCCTGCAGGTCGACTCGGTCCTGGAGCGGGCCTTCGCCATCCTGCGCAAGGTCGTGGACTTCAGCGGCGGGTCCATCATGCTGGTCGACGGCGAGGTCGTCCGCCTGGTAGCGACCGACCCGCCCGCCACGGCGGAGGCCCTTGGCGCGAGCCTGCCGCTCGGCCAGGGTGTGGCCGGGACGGTCGCCCAGACCGGCGAGCCGCGCTACCTGCCCGACATCACCGTGGCGTCGACGGTGACGGCGAAGCGACGGAGCACCAGCACATCTGCCGGTGTTCGGAGCTGGTACGGCGTACCGCTGGTGGCTGAGGGCCGGGTCATCGGCTTGATGCAGATCGACTCCGTCGACGTCGACGCCTTCGACGAGCAAGACCGCCTGCTCGCCTTGGCGTTCGCGCCGATCGTGGCGGCCGGACTGCAGAACGCCCGATCGTTCAACCGGGAGCTCAACGCCTTGCAGGACCGACCGCACTGACCGGCGCTACCCCAGCTGCGAGATGCTAGCCGAGCTGTGAGATGAAGGCGCGCACCAGCGGATTGAGGACGTCGGGGTGCTCGAACTGCGGGACATGGCCGCAGTCCTCCAGCACCACCCCGCCGGCGTCCGGGAGTGCATCGGCGACGTGCCGCGCGAACGACGCCGGCACGAGTCGGTCGCGGTCGCCCCACACGAACAGCGCCGGGGGCATCAGGCCGGGCAGGCGCTGCCAGAAGCCGCTGCGGCCGTAGGCGTCCTCAAGGTAGATCTGGCGCGCGCACTGGAAGAAGGCCACCCGGTGAGCGGGCGAGCGCATCACCCGGCGGAACTCGTCAGCAGCAGCGTCGTACCAGGACTGCGGGAGCCGGTCAGGCTCGCTGAACATGGCCCGGATGCCCTCGACGACCCACCGGTGGGAGATCGCCAACGGCAGCCGGGCGAGGTCAGGCGGCATGACCCGCACCATCGGCACCCACTGGCGCAATCGCCGGAACGCCGGCGACGGGTTGAGCAGGACGACGCCACGGACCGACTTGGGGTGGCTCAGGCCGGCCTCCAGGGCGAGCCGACCGCCCAGGGAGTTACCCACGAGGACGGCCCGGCGGCTGTGGGTCGCCACCTGGAACTCCTCGAGCCAGGCCGCGAACCAGGCGGGGGAGTAGGGGCCGCTCGGGGCGGCCGACGCTCCGAAGCCGGGTGAGTCGGGGGCCAGCACCCGGTGGTCGTGCGCGAGGTCGGCCAGGGTGGGGAGCATGGAGGCATTGGTGGCCCCCAGGCCGTGCAGCAGGATCACCGGCGGCGCATCAGCCGGCCCGGCTTCGAGGTACGCCGTGCGCACGCCCATCGCGGTGACCTCGAGGGCCCGCGGGAATCGGTCGGGGCGGTCGGCGTCCTGCTCCCAGAGGCCGTCGAGCTGCAACGACAGGGCGAGGTCGCCGCGGCAGATCACGCGACCGTCGAGGAAGGCCTGCACCCCCGACTCGCGGCCAGCAGCAATGTCGGCGAGCACGCCGGCAGTGCCGGAGATGACCAGGGGCGGATCGGCGGCGCTGCCGCGTCGCACGGTCCCGCGGCCGTTGGCGAGCGTGACCGTCCAGACGCCGGCGTGACCGGCGTTGAAGACCACCCGCGCGGTGCGGCGGGCGAGCACCGTGCCGGCCAGCCCGCGGCGCAAGCGGACGGCCAGCAGGGTGTCCAGATCGGCGCCGGTCGAGGGCGCAGCTGAGGTCATGAGCTGCTCACGCCGTCACGGTACCCAGCCGAGAGCCCGCTCAGCGGGACATCCGGACGTGTCTGGAGTGGTCAGCCGACCTGGACCCCAGCTGGTCTCACTCCAGCAAGGGCCGTCGCTCCGGGAACCGGGTCACGCGCTCGAGCTGCGCCGCGAGCCCGAGCAGCAGCTGCTCGCTGTCCGGTGGCCCGACGAGCTGTACCGCCATCGGGACGCCGTCGTGCAGGCCCACGGGTACCGACAGCGCCGGCTGGCCGGTGACGTTCCACGGCGGGGTGAAGCCCACGATCCGCGGCGCCTGGACGATCGTCGCGATGCCGCGCAGTGAGCCGACCCGGACCGGTGGCCTGGCCAGCGTGGGCATGACGAGCACATCGGCTCCCGCCGGGAGGGTCGCCAGCCGGCGGGCGGCTGCGTCCCCGGCGGCGATCGCGCGGCGCAGCAGCCGGTCGGGCACCCGTCGTCCCATGGCGGCGACCACCCGGGTCCGGAACTCCGTGGCGCCGGGAGTGACAAGTGCCGCCAGGTCGTCGGCGGCACCCCTGGCGTAGCGCACCGCGAACGACAGCGGGATGCCGGCGTACGACGGATCGGCGGGTAGCACCTCGTGGCCGAGCTCGCGCAGCAAGGTGAGGGCGTCCTGCAGCGCGGCGTGCACGGCCGGGTCGACCGGAGCCGGCGACGCGGTCTTGGTCGACCACGCGATCCGCAGCGCACCAGGCTCGGTCACGGTGGCGGGCAAGGCGCCGTCGGTCATCACGTCCAGGACCAGGGCCGTGTCCGCGACCGTCCGGGTCAGGCAGCCCATCACCGACATCCCGTGCCAGTGCGAGGCGTGCGGGTCGTCGCTCGGGCCGAGCGGCACCCGGTCGCGCTGGGCCTTCAGCCCGACCAGTCCGCAGCAAGCCGCGGGAATCCGGATCGATCCGCCACCGTCCGAGGCCGTCGCAGCAGCCACCAGTCCGGCGGCCACGGC
>JBKKBU010000012.1:0-4439 GCA_046713755.1 Mycobacteriales bacterium | reverse complement strand
CACCTGCGCGAGAACGGCCGCATCACGCTGATGTGGTGCGCGTTCGCCGGTCCACCGCAGATCCTGCGCCTGCACGGGCGCGGCCAGGTGCACCTGCCGGGATCATCGATGTACGACGAGGTGGTGGCACTGCACCCCGCCCACCCGTCCACTCGGGCAGTGGTCGTCGTGGACGTCGACCGGGTCAGCGACTCCTGCGGCTACGGCGTGCCCCTCATGGACCTGACCGGCGAGCGGGACCTGTTGCGCCGAGGAGCGGAGCGGCGCGGTGCCGAGGGCCTCGTCGCCTATCGCGCCGAGCGCAACGCGGCCTCCCTCGACGGACTGCCAGGGCTCGACCCGGTCTAGCGCTAGGCCTTGCCGCCGACCGGCTCGTCGGGGGCCTTCGGGCGCGGCTTCGTCGGTGCCGAGGACTTGGCAGCCACCAGCTCGGCACCGAGCTCCTGGAGCGCCTTGCGGCCCATGGCCTCGCGCACCAGCGGGAACATCTCGGCCTCTTCCTCCTCGACGTGGTGGCGGACGCTCTCCATCAGCACCGTGACCTTGGCGTCGAACCGCTCGTGCTTCGGGTCCATCCCGTCCAGCTCGGACAAGGTCCACTTCACGATGTGGTGCTCCTCGAGGCCCTCGAGGACGGTGTCGTCAAGGTCCTCGAGCCGGTTGCGCACCGAGGGGTAGAAGTGCATCTCCTCGATGTTCGCGTGGGCGCTGAGCTCGGCGATCATCTGGTCGACGACCTTGCGCTTCTGCGCCGCGGGACCGTCGGACTTCTGCAGCTTTTCGAACTGCTTGAACAGCTTCTCCACGGTCTTGTGGTCGTCCTTGAGCACCACGATGGCGTCGGGCACGGCGTCTCCTCGATGAGTTCGGGTCAGGGTCTGGCCCAGCCCCTACCCACTCCGCCGCGGCGCACGCTGGCACGATGGGGCCATGCTCGACCTCGCCGGAGCCAGGGTTCTCATCGCTGCTGGCCTGCTCGCACCCACCCGCCCCGATCGGCTGCTCGGGATGGCCCTCGCGTTCGCCCGGTGGGGCATCTCCCCGGCCACCGGATACGCCGCCCAGGCAGCCCGCCAACCCCACCGGCCGGCGATCGTCGACGACGAGGGCGTGCTCACCTGGCGGGAGGTCGACAGCCGCACCGACCGGATCGCGGCCGAGCTGCGGGACCGCGGCGTGCAGGAGGGCGACGCGGTGGGTCTGCTCGCCCGCAACAGTCGCCGCTTCGTCCAGACGACGGTGGCGCTCGCGAAGTGCGGCGCCGACGTGCTCTACCTCAACACGGGGTCGGCGCCCGAGCAGATGGGGGCAGTGCTGGAGCGCGAAGGGGCACGGCTCGTGCTGCACGACGCCGACCTCGTGGCACCCGGCAACGTCAGGGCGATCACCACCGAGGAGCTCGACGCGGTGTCGACCACCCCCGGTCCGGCCGGTCCGTGGAAGGCCACCCGCGCCTCGCGGCAGGTCATCCTCACCAGCGGCACGACCGGAGCGCCCCGGGGAGCGGCTCGCTCGGGGGCGGGGGCGGAGGAGCTGGTCTCGGCGCTGTCGCGCATCCCGCTGCGCGCCGGTGAGACGACTGTCATCGCGGCTCCGGTGTTCCACGCCTGGGGCCTCGGCCACCTGACCCTCGCCATGGTGCTCGGCTCGACGGCGGTGCTGCATCGGCGGTTCGACCCCGAACGGGTGCTGGCCTCGATCGAGGCCCAACGGGCCACCGCGTTGGTCGTGGTGCCCGTCATGCTCGATCAGCTCATCGCGGCCCACGCGAAGGACCCGGGTCGATTCGACCTGTCGTCGTTGCGGGTGATCGCCAGCTCCGGCTCGGCGCTACCGGGCGACCTCGCAACCCGGGTCGAGGCCGCCTTCGGGCCGGTGCTGCACAGCCTCTACGGCTCGACAGAGGTCGCCTATGCGGCAGTCGCGACCCCGGACGACCTGCGCGCCGACCCGCACACGGCGGGCATGCCCCCACACGGGGTGACGCTGCGGGTCGTCGACGACGCGGGTGCCGACTGCCCGATTGGTCGGGAAGGCCGGATATTCGTCGGCAGTGGGCTGACTTTTGACGGCTACACCGACGGCTCCGACAAGGACCGGCTGGGGGCGCTCGTCGCGACCGGCGACCTCGGGATCATCGATGCCGCTGGCCGCCTCACCGTCCTCGGCCGGACCGACGACATGGTCGTCGTCGGTGGGGAGAACGTGCACCTTGGGCAAGTCGAGGAAGCGCTGCTCGCGCACCCCGGTGTCGTGGAGGCCAGCGTGGTGGGCAGTGCAGATCCGTCGTACGGCGTGAAGCTCGTCGCTCATGTGGTGACGCGGACGCCGCTGACCGAGGCAGAGCTGCAGGACCACGTGCGGAGCCGGCTGGCGAGGTTCGCGGTGCCGCGGGAGGTGCGCTTCGTCGATGCGCTGCCGCGCAACGCCACGGGCAAGGTCGTCAAGCGGGAGCTGGTGTGACCGCTCCCGCGGAGCTCGACCTGCCGGCCGTCGACGAGGCGGTCGACACACCCTGGATCACGCTGGTGTGGAACGACCCCGTCAACCTCATGAGCTACGTGACCTTCTGCTTCATGGAGCTGTTCGGCTACAGCCGTGAGAAGGCGACCGAGCTGATGCTCGACGTGCACCAGAAGGGCCGGGCCGTGGTGTCCACCGGCACCCGCGAGCAGATGGAGCTCGACGTGGCCCGCTGTCACGGCAAGGGGCTGTGGGCCACCTTGCAGCAGTCATGAAGTTCAAGAAGACCCGCCGCGGGGTGGAGGCGCGCTTCGAGCCGGTCGAGGCCGAGGTGCTCGCGCAGTGCGCCACCGAGCTGCTCGCACTGCTTGGTCCCTCCCCGGCCACCTCCGACGATCCGCTGGCGGCGCTGATCGGGATGTCCGACGCCACGACGCCCGACGACCCGGCCCTGCTGCGGCTGTTCCCGGCCGCCTACGGCGACGACGATGCCGCCGCCGGGGACTTCCGCCGCTACACCGAGTCAGACCTGCGCGGCGGCAAGCGCGAGCATGCCGCCGCGGTCCTCGCCACGATCCCTTCGGGGGGTGGCGCCGTGCTGCTCGACCGCGACGGCTGCGACCGCTGGCTCGGCTGCCTCAACGACCTGCGTCTGGTGCTCGGGACCCGGCTCGAGGTGACGGAGGAGACCGAGCTGGAGGACCTGCCGGAGGAGGCGCACCAGCTGTTCGCGATCTACGGCTGGCTGGGCTGGGCCCAGGAGTCACTGCTGGCCTGCCTCACGCCGAGATCCTCGTAGGCTCCTCGGATGCTCACGCTGCCCCAGGCGATGGTCGACCAGGTCGTCGCCCATGCCCGCCGCGACCACCCGGACGAGGCCTGCGGGGTGATCGCCGGCCGCGACGGGGTAGCCACGCGGCTGTTCGAGATGAGCAACGCCGACCGCTCGCCGACCGGCTTCACGTTCGACAGCGCTGAGTGGCTGCAGGTCTACCGCGCCGTCGACGACGCCGACGAGGACCTGCTCGTCGTCTACCACTCGCACACGATGACCGAGGCCTACCCGAGCCGCACCGACGTGCTCTGGTCCCGCACGACCGGCTTCGCCCACTGGCTGCTGGTGTCGACCCGGGCCGAGGCCGACGAGGTCCGGTCGTTCGTCATCACCGACGGTGAGGTCGTCGAGGAGCCGCTGCACGTGGTGTGAGCCACCTCTCCGACCCGGAACAACCTCGTCGTACGCCCCTGTTGGACCCTTTGTTGCACCATGGGGAGCAAGCACCCGAGCGGAAGGCACCACCCACGATGTCTGTCGAGGTCCGGATCCCGACGATCCTGCGCACGTACACCGCCGGCGAGAAGGCGGTCACCGGCTCCGGCGACACCTTGTCGGCCCTGCTCGACGACCTGGACAGCCGGCACAGCGGGCTGAAGGGGCGGTTGCTGACCGACGAGGGCGCGCTGCACCGCTTCGTCAACGTCTACGTCAACGACGAGGACGTCCGCTTCCTCGGCGGGCTCGAGACCAAGCTCGCGGACGGGGACAGCGTGACGGTCCTCCCTGCAGTCGCCGGCGGAGCCGGCTCGTCAGTGACTGCCGGGGGCTGACCCTCCGTCGTGGCGAGGTACGACTCGTTGGTCGAGTCCGTCGGGCGCACGCCGCTCGTCGGGCTCCCGACGCTGTCCCCGTCGCCGGACGTCCGGCTCTGGGCCAAGCTCGAGACCAGCAACCCGACCGGGTCGGTGAAGGACCGGGCGGCGCTCTACATGATCGCCCAGGGCGAGAAGGAGGGGCTGCTCCGACCGGGCGTCACCGTGCTCGAGCCGACCAGCGGCAACACCGGGATCTCGCTGGCGATGGTCTGCCGGATGCGCGGCTACCGACTGGTCTGCGTCATGCCGGAGAACACCTCGATCGAGCGTCGGCAGCTGCTCACGATGTACGGCGCCGAGATCGTCACCTCGCCGGCGGCGGG
>JBKKBU010000011.1:0-21330 GCA_046713755.1 Mycobacteriales bacterium | reverse complement strand
AGCACTCGTCCGGGTAGACGACGACCTCGATCGGCAACACCTCGTCGAGATGCCACCAGCGCAGCCTCGCGAGGACGGTCATGCCGTGACCCGCTTGGGCGCACCGGGCTGCACTGCGTCGGGGCGGCGTAGGTAGAGCGGCGTCAGTGGCGCCGGCTCGGCGCCGGCGAGGATGCGGCCGGCGGCGAGCAGAACCAGCGCATCAGCACTGGGGTAGCGCTCGTCCGCGCGGACGTCGAAGCCCGCGAAGAGCTCCCGGTGCAGCAGCGCCCCGTCGCCGACCACCCGGCCGCCCGTCTCGGGGGCCGGCCACTGCGTCTCGCGCAGCCGCCTGGCGAGCTCTGCCGGAGCAAGCACCTCGGGACCGGCCAGCCGCTCGCCGTCCTCGGCGTACTCCGCCCAGTAGACCTCTCGTCGCCGCGCGTCCGTGACGACGAGCCGGCGGCCGGCTTCGTCGCCCCACGCGCCGACCGCGTCCAGGCTGCAGACCCCGTACGCCGGGATGGCGAGCGCGTCCGACAGGGCGGCCGCGGTCACGATCCCGACCCGCAGGCCGGTGAAGGGACCGGGGCCGAGGCCCACCGCGATCGCGCCGAGGTCCTGCGGACGGCGCTGCTCCTGCGCCAGCAGCTCGTGGATCCCGGTGGCCAGCAGCTCGCCATGGCGCTTGCCGTCGATCCGCTGCCAGGAGGCGGAGTCGACCCACCGCCGGCTGGCGGCGTCCGTCGCCTGGTCGGCCAGCTCCACCAGAGCCACCGACACCGCGGGGGTGGCGGTGTCGAGAGCGAGGACGAGCACCGGTCAACCCTACGAGCCGGTGGGTCAGCCCTCAGCGGGCGGAGGGGCTTCCGTGGTGGAGCCCACCGCGAGGTACCAGCGGGACGGGGCCTTGACCGTGACCGTGACGGCGAAGCTCGCCGGCGACTTCTGGACGACGTCGTCGCCGATGCCGAGCTGCGAGACGCCGCCCGGGTCGAAGCACGAGATGGTCGTCCCGTCGACCTTGGTCTTCGGCACCGTCGTGATGTCGAGGAAGGCCGCGCCGTTGCAGGCCGCCACGACCTGCAGGCGGGCACCGGCCGGGACGGTGACGTTGAAGGTCCGCGTCGTCAAGGTCGGGTCCGCGTCGTTGCCGCCGCGCGCCAGGTCACCCGGAGCGGCGTCGATCGTCACTGCAGGGATCGCGGCGGAGGTCTTGGGGAACTTGTCGAACGGAATGGGTGGCGGTCCGTCAGGGGGCTGAGCGGTGACACAGTCGCTCGGGATCGCGGTGGCCCCCGCCGGCGGGCAGCTGCCGTTCTCCCCCACGGTGGGCAGGCTCGACGGACCGGGCGAGCCGCCGCCGTTGGAGCAGCCCGTGAGCAGCAGGGGCAGGGCGACCAGCAGGGGCACGAACCTCAAGAAGCGTTCTCCTTGTAGTGCGCGACCAGCTCGCGCTTGAGGACCTTCCCCGACGGTCCCAGCGGGAAGGCGTCGGTGAAGAAGACCCTCCGAGGGTACTTGTAGGCCGCCAGCTTCTCCTTCGACCAGGCGATCAGGTCGGCCTCGGAGACCGCGTCGGCGGTCTGGTCGAGCACCACGACAGCGCAGACCTCCTCGCCGTACTGCGGGTCGGGGAGACCGATCACCGCGACCTGGCCGACGGCGGGGTGCCGGAGGATCACCTCCTCGACGTCGCGCGGGTAGACGTTGTAGCCACCGCGGATGACCATGTCCTTCTTGCGGTCGACGATGCGGACGTAGCCGTCCGCGTCCTTGGTGCCGAGGTCGCCGGTGCGGAACCAGCCGTCGACGATGGCCTTGGCGGTCTCCTCCGGCTTGTTGAGGTAGCCCTTGAAGATGTTGTGGCCACGCACGACGATCTCGCCGAGCTCGCCGGTAGGCAGCAGCTCGATGCTGTCGTCGAGCTCGGCCTTCGCGACCTCGACCTCGACGCCCCAGATCTGCTTGCCGACGGTGCCTGGCACCGGGTCGAAGCCGATCTGGTTGAACGTCGCGACCGGCGAGGTCTCGGTGAGGCCGTAGCCCTCGAGGATCTGCGTGCCGAACACCTCGGTGAACGACTCGAGGACCGGCAGCGGCAACGCCGCGCCGCCGGACAGCGCCGACTTCAGCTGCGGCCGCAGCTCAGAGGTCTTGGCCGCCTCGAGCAGCCCGATGTACATCGTCGGGACGCCCATGAAGATCGTGCACTGCTCCTTCACGAGCAGCTCGAGCGCTGCGGCGCCGTCGAAGCGGGGCAGCAGCACGACGGTCGCCCCGACGTAGAAGGCGGTGTTCATGCAGCAGGTCTGGCCGAAGGTGTGGAACAGCGGCAGGCAGCCGAGCACGACGTCGTTCTCATCGATGTCGAAGGAGTGCATAGCCGACGCGACGACGTTCATCGTGACGTTGAGGTGGGTGATCTCGGCGCCCTTGGGCTTCCCGGTGGTGCCGGAGGTGTAGAGGATCACCGCGGTGTCCTCGGGCTCGCGCGGCGCCAGGCCGTCGATGGGTGCGACCTCGAAGGCCAGGTTGTCGATCCGCGTGATCGTGGCGTCCCCGCCATCCATCACGGCCAGGACCGGTACGCCGGCAAGCTCGGCTCCCTTGGCGCCCTCACCGAGCAGCGGGGCGGCACACACCAGCACCTTGGCCCCGGAGTCGGTGAGGACGTACTCGATCTCCTCGGCCTTGAGCAGCGCGTGCACGGGCACCGCGACCGCCCCGAGCGCGAGCGCGCCGAAGTAGGCGAGCGGGAAGTGCGGGGTGTTGGGCAGCAGCAGGGCGACCTTGTCGCCGGGACCGACGCCGTGGTCGCGCAGCACCTGCGCGTACTGCTTGGCATGGCCCCAGAGCTGCGCGTAGGTGAGGCGGAGGTCGCCGAGCACGACGGCGGTGCGGTCGGCATGGCGGACGGCGGACTCCGCCAGGATGCTGGCGATGCTCAGCGACATGTGTCTCCTCGGTGTGGTGTGGCTGACCGCAAATCTAGGCCGTGCGCGCGCTACGCGACACCCAGGTAGGCCTGCTTGACGTAGGGGTCCGCGGCGATCTGCGCCACCGGACCGACCCGCGCGACGACGCCGTGCTCCAAGACGATGGCGCGGTCCGCGCACCGGAAGGCGAACCCGACGTCCTGCTCGACCAGCAGCATCGTCGTACCGGCGTCCTTGATCGTCTGGATGCTGCCGATGATCGCCTCCTTGACACCCACCGACAGCCCGAGCGTCGGCTCGTCGAGGAGCAGCAGCAAGGGGCGGGCCATCAAGGCGCGACCGATGGCGCACTGCTGCTGCTCGCCGCCGGACAGTGTCCCGGCGTGCTGCCCCTGTCGCTCCTGGAGCTTGGGGAACAGCGCGAAGACCCGCTCGAGGTCCTCGGCCTTGGTGTCGCCGGACTTGCGGAGCCGCCGCGCGCCGAGCTCGAGGTTGTCGCGCACCGTCAACCCGGGGAACAGCCGGCGCCGCTCGGGGCAGTGCACGAGCCCAGCCATGACGACGTCATAGGGCGACTTCGGCAGCGGGCGGCCGAGCAGCTGCACGTCGTCGAAGGTGCCGGCGTTGAGTCGGGACAGCGCCCTGAGCAGGGTCGTCTTGCCGGCGCCGTTGGGGCCGACGACGGCCAGGGTCTCGCCCTGCTCGACATGGAAGTCGATGCCGTCCAGCACCTGCGCCTTGCCGAAGGCGACCTTGAGCCCCTTGACCTCGAGCACGTGGCCCGGGGCTGCTGGCGTGTCATCAGGGGTGGCGTCAGGCATCCGTCGTCCCGGTGGCATCTGGTGCGCTCCCTCCGAGGTAGGCCGTCACGACGGCGGGGTCCCGCATGACGGCCTGCGGTTCGCCATCGGCGATGACCCGACCCTGGTCCATCGCGACGACCCGGTCGACGAGCGCGATCAGCGAGCCGATCTTGTGCTCGACGATGACCAGGGTCACGCCATCGGCCCGCAGCTGACGGATGGTGCCGGACAGCAGCTCGATCTCGCTCTGGGACAACCCGGCGAACGGTTCGTCGAGCAGCAGCAGGCTGGGCCGGGTGGCCAGCGCGCGGGCCATCTCCAGCCGCTTGAGGTCGCCCTCCGACAGCTGGGTGGCTGGGCTGCGCGCTCGGTCCGCGAGGCCCACGCGCGAGAGCACCTCGAGGGCTTCGCCCTTCACGTCGCCCTTGCGGCCGGCGGCGATGATCGGGACGAGCACGTTGGCCAGGACCGGCAAATCGGGGAAGGGCCGCACGATCTGGAAGGTGCGCGCCACCCCGGCGTGCACCACCTGGTGGCGCTTCATCTTCAGCAGGCTCGATCCCCGCAAACGGACATCGCCCGAGGTGGGTCGGTCGAAGCCGGTGAGGCAGTTGAACAGCGTGGTCTTGCCGGCGCCGTTGGCCCCGATCAACCCGATGGCGGCGCCCTCCTCGACCACCATGGACACCTCGTTGACGGCGACCAGCCCGCCGAAGCGGCGGGTGACGAGGTCGGCCTCGAGCAGCGTGCTCACTTGGCGTCCAACGTCGCGCCGGCAGCGGCGGTCCTGGTCGAGCCCCGACCGGACAGCCGCTGCAAGATCGGTGGGACCAGCCCGCGGGGCTGGACGATGAGCACGATGATCAGCACCAGGGCGAACACTCCGTTGGTGAGCGCCGGCTCGTCCTTGAACAGCTGGATCTTGGGCAGGTAGTAGTTCTGCGCGAGGATGACGAGGTAGGCGCCCACCGCCGGCCCGATGATCGAGCCGGCTCCGCCGAGCGCCGCGATGATGATGATGAGCAGCGACATCCCGACGAGCAGCAGGTCGATGCCGGCGTTGCCGCGCACCTGGACGTACAAGCCGCCGCCCAAGCCAGCCAGTGCACCGGAGAGCACAAAAGCGCCGAGCTTGTACCGGACGATCGGGACGCCGGCCGCCTCCGCAGCGGTCTCGTCCTGCTGGATCGAGCGCAGGACCAGGCCGCGGCGGCCGTAGCCGACGAACAGCAGCAGCGCCATCACCAGGACCATCACGACGAGGGTCACGTAGTAGTTGTGGAACTGGATCCGGTCGAGCCGGTTCAGGTCGTCGTACTTCGCGGCGCCGTAGAAGACCTTGGCCAGCCCGTCTCCGACTGGCCCGAGCACGTCGGACGCGAGCAGGCGCGGGACGCGCGCGATGCCTTCCTCGCCGCCGGTCTGCTTCTTGAAGATGACCGACAGCTGCAGCAGCGCGCTCGCCGCCGACAGCGGCGCGAGCGCGAGGTAGGGACCCTTGAGCCGCAGGCACGGGACTCCGATCGCCAGGCCCAGCAGGGCGGCCACCAGCATGCTCAGGAGCAGCTGGATCTCTGCTGGGACCTTCTCGACCTCGAGCGGTCCGACCTGCAGTCCGTACTTCGAGAGCAGGCCGACGGTGAACCCGCCCGCGCCGATGAAGACCGCGTGCCCGAAGTTCACCTGGCCGGTGTAGCCGGACAGGATGTCCCAGGATGCCGCGAAGATGACGAAGCAGTTGGCGATGGCGAAGACCGACAGCAGGGTCGGCCCGACGAACTGCGGCAGCAGCAGGAGCAGCAGCAGGGTGCCGCCGAGCAGCAGGACGTTGACCCTCAGCAGGCGCTTCACGACAGCCGGCATCAGTGCACCGCCCCAGGCTTGCCGAGCAGACCGCTCGGTCGCAGGACGAGCGTCGCGATGATGACGATGATCGTGACGAGCCCGACCTTGATCTCACCGTCCTGGAA
This sequence comes from Mycobacteriales bacterium, assembly GCA_046713755.1. Lineage (GTDB taxonomy): Bacteria > Actinomycetota > Actinomycetes > Mycobacteriales > SCTD01 > JAUYQP01. The sequence continues at coordinate 15,639 of JBKKBU010000011.1, read as the reverse complement.
GTTGTAGGCCACGAAGCGGTCGAGGAAGCCGACGATGACCGCGGCCAGCACGGTGCCGTTGACCGACCCGAGACCGCCGAGGATGACGATGGCGAAGGCCTGGGTGAGCGGCAGCAGCCACATGGTCGGGTTGACCACCGCATAGGGCGCGACCATCACCCCCGCAAGTCCGGCGAGACCGGCGCCAGCCGCGATGACGTAGAGCGTGACCCGATCCGGGCGCACCCCGATGAGGACCGATGCCTCCGGGTCCTCGGCCACGGCCCGGACGACCCGACCGGCCGGAGTCTTCTGCAAGACGATCAGCACGGCGGCGATGGTGACAGCGGCGACGACGCCGGCCAGCACCCGGCTGCTCTGCACGTCGACGCCCAGCAGTGACACCGCCCCGTCGACCAAGCTCGGCAGCTGCCGGTCGGCGGTGTCGAAGAAGAACTCGACCAGAGATTGGACGAGGATCGCCACGGCCAGGGTCGCGATGAGGACCGCGACCTCCTGGTGGCGGATGGGTGCGATGACGAGCCGCTCGAGCAGGAGGCCGGCGAGCACGGCGGCCGCGACGCCCACGAAAGCGGCGACCAGCAGTGGCGCGCCCCCGTCGTACGCCGCAAAAGCGCCGTAGGCGCCGATCATGAAGAACGAGCCGTGGGCGAGGTTGACGATCCCACCCACGCCGTAGACGAGCGAGAAGCCGAGGGCCACCAACGCGAGCGTGGCGCTGGTCAGCGCTCCTTGGACGAGGACTTCCACCGGAGCCTTTCGGTGAGGAGGAGGGACCCGGGTCCGGCGACCGTGACGGCCGCCGGACCCGGGCTACTGCTTCCTGGGACTACTTGACCCCTGCGGGCTTGACGTAGGTGTAGCCCTCCGCCAGCGCTGCCGGGAACACGATCTTCTTCGTTCCATCAGCTTGGAACTGGAAGTACAGCGGGACGACGCCCTTGCTCGGGTCGACGCCGCCATAGGTGATGTCGTGCTCGGGGGTGAACTTCAGCACCCCCTGGGCACCGATCCGGTCCATCTTCTCCAGCGCGGCGACGACCGCGTCGGCCTCGATGGAGTCGGCCGCCTTCAGCGCCTCGGCGAGGGCATAGACCCCGTCATAAGCGGACGCGCCGTTGTAGATCGGGTCGCGGCCGTACTCCTTGTTGAAGGCGTCGAAGAACGGGATCGTCTTCGGCGTCACGGCAGCGCGGACGATGCCGGCCGGGCCGTTGAGCTGACCGACGGCAGCCTTGCCGGTGGCCTCGAAGAAGCCGTTGGCCTGACCGGCGACGTTGATGCCACCGAGCGCGAAGCCGGGCTTGAGGGTGCCCCACTGCTTGGCCAGCGCCACGCCCTCCTGGCGGGAGTTGACCTCGATGACGAACTGCGCGCCGGCCTTCTTGAGGGCGTTGAACTGCGACGAGAAGTCGGTCGCGTCCGGCAGGTGCTTCTCCGTAGCGACGACCGTCAGGCCCTTCGTGATCGGGATCTTCCCGGCCGTGGCCGCGCTCGGGTTCGGCAGGCAGGCCTGCAGGAACTTCACCAACGGGCGGGCGAACTCGACGTCCTCGAACAGGATGCCGACCTTGGTGAAGCCGGTCACCGGTGCGAGCTTGGCGACGTAGGTCAGGCACATGTCAGCGGCCAGCGACGTGGAGCTGACCGGGCCGATGCGGAAGATGTACTTGCGCTCGTTGTCACCGGTGACGCCCTTGACGACGTCGGGCGACGCCGCCCCGGTCGACACGTAGGGAACCTGACCGTCGACGACGGTCTCCAGCATGGCGAGGGTCTCGCCGGAGGAGAAGCCGCCCAGCAGGGCGTCGACCTTGTCCTCCTGGATGAGCTTCTTGGCACACCCGTCAGCCTTGTCCGGCGAGGCGCCGTTGACCGAGTCGCAGGTGATGATCTTGAGCTCGCGGCCACCGGAGATGTCCTTGGCTGCGTTGATCTCCTTGACGGCCAAGGCCGCGCCGTCCAGGACGTCCTTGCCCTGCGGGATCTGCGCCGGGCCCCAGACGCCGATCGTGTAGGTCTCGCCCCCACCCGTGGGTGTGGTGTTGCTGTCCTTGCTGCCCCCGCACGCGGTCACAGCGCCCAGCGCAAGCACCGCGCTCCCGACCATCCAACGACTCCGAAGCATGTGATCTCCCGTCATAGCGTGCCGTGATCTCGTGACCTACCGCACTGACCTCACCGCACCCGACCCAGAACCGCAACATCGTCAGCGCCTCGTGTCGCAGTCGTGATGCAGGGCAGGTGCACAGCGAGTCACCAGGCGAATGCCCGATGTAGCCCCCCTGACACCGGCTTCGTCCGGTTTGCGGGTGTGCCGCCGAACAGGCCCGCATCTCGTCCCCGTCAAGATCAACAGCACGTTCGCACGGTTTCGGACGGCGTTTTCCGTGCGGAAGTGCTGTTGATCATGCGGCCGCCGGTCAGATGGGCGGGAGTAGTCCACCCAGGTCCACGCCCTGCCAGCGCGGGCCATGACCAGTGACGGACGCCGTCCGGCCGTCGTCGTCCTGGGCAGCGTCGGCCGCTCCGGTCCGGCGGCCGAGCAGAACCTCCAGCCGGGACGCGGCCAGGCCCTCGACGAGGCCGGCACCCCACTCGACGACCGTCACGCTGTCGTCGAGGTCGCTGTCCAGGTCGAGGTCGTCGAGCTCGATGGCCGAGCCGAGCCGGTAGGCGTCGACGTGCACGAGCGGAAGCCGGCCCCCCCGGTGCTCGCGGGCGATGACGAAGGTCGGGCTGGTCACCCCGCTCACCCCGAGTCCCTCGCCGATGCCCTGGGCCAGCGCCGTCTTCCCCGCGCCGAGCGGCCCGGTGAGCACGATGAGGTCGCCGGCCCGGAGCAGGTCGGCCAGCGCCGCCCCGAGGGCGCGGGTGCGCTCCACCGTGACCAGGTCGTACGACGCTGCGGTGCTGCTCACCGGGGAGCTCCGGCCGGCAGCTCGCGCACCAGGTCGGCGGCAAGGCGCAGGTCGGCGGTGAGCTGCTGCATCGGCTCGCCCCGAGGTCCCGCCCGCAGCGCACCGCTCGGGTGCCAGGTCGGCAGCACCCGCAGCGGCAGCTCGGCGCCGGCTGGGGCCCGTGCGGTCACCTCGTGCACCCGCCCACGCACCGGACCGAGCGCCGTCGGCCCCAGGAACCACCGGATCGCGGACAGTCCGAGCGCGACGACCAGGTCGGGCCGCAGAAAGGCCAGCTGGCCCTCCAGCCAACCGCGGCAGCGGGCCGTCTCGGCGCTCGTCGGGAGCCGGTTGTCGGGCGGTCGGCACTTCACGGTGTTGAGCACGTGGACCGCGCTGCGCGGCAGTCCGACCTCGACGAGCAGGAGGTCAAGCAGCTGGCCGCTGCGCCCGACGAAAGGCCGCCCGGTCTGGTCCTCCTGAGCACCCGGTGCTTCACCGATGAGGACGACTCGTGCCCCGGGCGTCACGTCGCCGACGACGACCTGGCTGCGCTCAGCCGTCAGCTCGGGGCAAGCCGTGCACGCTCGGCAGGCATCCGTGAGCGCTGCCAGATCGGCTGCGGCGCCGGCGAGCGCGCGATTGCCGGTCGACAACTGCGAAGCAGCGGCGCTCACGCGGTGCGCGACACCGCACGGCTGGCCCGCCGGACCAGGGCGCGCAGGTGCAGCGTGACCAGCGGCGCCCGCTCGAGCTGCACCATGTGGCCAGCACCCTCGATGACGACGAGCTGGGCCTCAGGAACAGCGTCGGCCATCACCCGGCTGTGGTCGGGCGGCGTGACGACGTCCCGGCTGCCGACGAGCACCACGGTCTCGACGTCACCCAGCACCCCGAGCGCGGCGAGCTTGTCGTGGTCGATGAAGGTGTCGTAGAACTCCGCGATCACGTCGACCGGGGTGTTGGCCGTCATCCGCTCGACGAACTCCACCAAGGCCGGACTGACGTCCTTCGTGCCGAAGGCGTATCGACGCGTGGCCAGGAACGCGAGGTCGGTGCCGAGCCGGCGGCCCTTCTCGAAGACCTTCGGCTGTCGGCGGATGCCCCGAGTGAGCCAGGGCAGCACCTTGGTGCCGACCGGGGTGACGACGGCGGGCAGCCCGAACGCCGCCTGGGCGAGCTTGCCGGTGCTCGTCGACAGCAGCGCCACACCGACGACGCGAGTCCCGAACAGCTCCGGGTGCGCGTCGGCGAGCGCCATGATCGTCATGCCGCCCATGGAGTGGCCGACGAGGACGACCCGACCGCGCGGAGCGGTCGCCTCGATGACGGCGCGCAGGTCGAGGCCGAGCTGGTCGATCGTGGATCGCTCCGGGGCGCTTCGGCCGGAGCGGCCATGGGAGCGCTGGTCCCAGAACACCAGCTTGCCCGGGTTGTCCTCGGCGAGTGCCTGCCGCTGGTAGTGCCAGACGGCGAGGTCCTGGGTGTAGCCGTGACAGAAGACCAGGGTGACATCGGCGTCCGCGGCGCCGACCTCCTCGACGTGCAGCGCGACGCCGTCGTCGGCGACCACGTGGCGGACCCGATCTGCCGGCAGCTGACCAAACGGCTCCCGCGCCTCGGGGTCGGGGCGCAGCCGGGTGCGGCCGATGGCGTAGCGCTCCGCGGCGAGCCCGGCGGCCGCGCCGACGGCGACCACCCCGACCGCAGCTCCGACCAGCCCCGCTCTCTTGCTGGTGCTCATGCGCCACCTTCCCAGGTGCGGGCCACGCGGGCACCCACCCGCGTCACGATCTCGTAGCTGATGGTGTCGAGCTGCTCGGCCCACTCCTGCGCTGTCGGCTCGCCGCGGTCGCCCGGCCCGAACAGCAGCACCTCGTCCCCCGCGCTGATCGGGTCCGCCCCGACATCGACGAGGAACTGGTCCATGCAGACCGTGCCGGCGATGCGGCGACGCCGGCCACCGAGCTGGACCTCGGCGGTGTTGGTCGCGGATCGCGGAACGCCATCGGCATAGCCGAGCGGGATGAGGGCGAGCGTCGTGTCGCACTCGGTGGTGTAGCGGTGCAGGTAGCTGACACCGGCCCCCTGCGCCACCTGCTTGACCAGCGCCACGGTGCTGGCGAGGGTCATCGCCGGGCGCAAGCCGAAGTGCTCGGGGTCACCGAGCTGGGGCACCGGGCTGAGTCCGTAGACCGCGATGCCCGGGCGCACCAGGTCGAAGTGGGTCTCAGGGGCGGTCAGGGTGGCTGCTGAGTTGGCGAGGTGGCGCACCTGCGGGCGCAACCCGGCCCGGCCGGCCACCTCGAGGGCCTCGTTGAACTCCCGCAGCTGCCGAGCTCCCGTGGGATGCCCGGGGTCGTCGGCATGGGTGAAGTGGCTCCAGACCCCGACCACCTCGACGCTCCCCTCGGCCTGCGCCTTGGCGGCCGCGTCGCACAGCTGCGGCCAGTCCGCCGCGGTGGCGCCGCCGCGCGACAGCCCGGTGTCGACCTTGAGGTGCAGCCGCGCGGTGCGCCCGGTCGTCGCGGCTGCAGCCTGCGCGCGACTGAGCTCGGCGGGGCTGTAGATGCCGAGGTCGACGTCGTGACCCACCGCTGGGGCCAGGTCCTCATCCGGGCTGAAGAGCCAGGCCAGCACCGGTGCCACGATGCCGGCGTTGCGGAGGGCAGCGGCTTCCTCGAGGAAGGCCACCCCCAGCCAGGCCGCGCCGCCAGCGAGAGCCGCCCGCGCGCTGGGAACCAGGCCGTGGCCGTAGCCGTCGGCCTTCACAACGGCCATCACGCCGGCCGCCCCGGCACGCTCGTCGAGCGCCCGGGTGTTGGCCGCGATCGCAGCCAGGTCGATGCGTGCCTCGCTCCTCACCACCCCAGTCTCCCAGGGCTCGCGGCCATGACGGCGTCCGGCCACGCGTCCAGCAGTCGACTCGCGCTGGTCGTGCCGCCACCCGCTGAGAGCTGCCCCGCCAGGCCGTGCAGGTGGGCAGCCATCGCGGCGGCTGTCGTGGCGTCCTCGCCACCCGCCAACAAAGCACCGATCGCCCCCGACAGGACGTCCCCGGTGCCGGCCGTTGCCAGCTGCGGCGTCCCGGTGTCGTTGACGAAGGTCACCCCACCTGGCCCGGCGATGACGGTCGCGGCGCCCTTGAGCAGGACGGTGCAGCCAAGGTCGTCGGCAAGGGCACGAGCAGCGCCGATCCGGTCGGAGCCCGGCTCGGCGCCGAAGCGGGCGTACTCCCGGTCGTGCGGGGTGAGCACCGTGGGCGCCTGCCGGCCGCGCACCCACTGCGGGTGCTGCGCGAGCAGGGTCAGGCCGTCGGCGTCGACGAGGACCGGAACGTCGGACCCGAGCACAGCCTCGAGAGCAGCGGCCGCCGTGGCGTCGGTGCCGAGCCCGGGGCCGCCGACCCAGGCCTGGACCCGCCCGGCATCGACCACCGCGGCACCGACGAGCTCCGTGACGACCGCCTCCGGCCACCGGCTGCGCACCTGCTCAGCGGCGTGCGGAGCCCCGGTGTAGCGGACCATCCCGGCGCCGGCGTGCACCGCGGCCCCGACCGCGAGGACGGCCGCGCCGGTGTAGGTCTGCGACCCGGCTGCGATGCCCACGACGCCGCGCGAGTACTTGTCGAGATCGACCTGCGGCTCGGGCCGGTCGACGCCGTCGAGCAGGCGCACGACCGGATCCGGCAGCCACGGGCCAAGGCCGATGTCGACGAGGTGGACGCGTCCCGCGTGCTCGGCACCCGCCCCGACGAACAGTCCTGGCTTGAGGGTGCCGAAGGTGACCGTCAGGGCGGCCCGGGCCACCGGGCCCGCTGCCATCCCCGTGTCGGCGTCGATGCCGGAGGGCAGGTCGACCGCGATGGTGCGCAGCGGGTCCACGTCCGCCAACGCGGCGGTCGCCGCTTCGCGCAACGGACCGGACCCACCGATGCCGACCAACCCATCGAGCACGACGTCGACGGGGCCGCCACTGTGGTGCAGCCGACCACCGGCTGCCCGAAAGGCCGCGATCGCAGCCGCGTCCCGCTGCTCGCCGACCGCTCGGGCGGTGACCTGAGCCCCCCGGCGGGCCAGCTGCGCACCGGCCCACAAGGTGTCCGCCCCGTTGTTGCCGGCTCCGACGAGGAGCAGTACGCGAGCGCCGTACACGTGATCGAGGAAGCGGGCGGTCGCCACCGCGAGGCCGGTGGCAGCGCGCTGCATGAGCACGCCAGGCGGCAGGGTGGCCATCAGCTGGCGCTCCGCCTCGCGGATCTGCAGGGCGGTGTGGGCGTGCCTCATGACTCGGCCACGACGACGGCCGTCGCCATGCCGCCGTCGTGCGACAGCGACAGGTGCCACGACGTGATGCCCTGCGCCACGGCCTCCTCTGCAACCCCGCCGTGCAGGACCAACCGTGGGCGACCGGACTCCTCGCGAACCACCTCGGCGTCGACCCAGCGCAGGCCACCCGGTGCGCCGAGCGCCTTCGCGACGGCTTCCTTGGCGGCGAAGCGCGCGGCCAGGGAGGCCGGTTGCTGGACCTGCTGCTCCGCCTCGGTGAACAGCCGGGCGCGCAGCCCGGGGGTGCGCTCCAGCGAGCGCGCGAAGCGGTCGACATCGACCACGTCGATGCCGACCCCCACGATCACCGGGTGATCACTCGGGGTCGCCCTGGGGTGGTCACTCGACCGTGACGCTCTTGGCGAGGTTGCGGGGCTGGTCGACGTCGAGCCCGCGCGCCATCGCGACCTCGGCGGACAGCACCTGCATCGGCACGATGGTGAGCAGCGGAGCGAGCAGTGACTTGGTGTCGGGCAGCCGCACGACGTGGTCGGCGTAGGGGGTCACGCTCTCGTCGCCGTCGGTGCAGATCACGATGGTGCGCGCGCCACGGGCCCGCACCTCCTGCACGTTGTTGACCAGCTTGGGCGACAGCACGTGACGGGTCGCGAGGACGACGACCGGAGTGCCTTCCTCCACCAGCGCGATCGGGCCGTGCTTGATCTCACCGGCCGAGAAGCCTTCGGCAGAGATGTACGCCAGCTCCTTGAGCTTGAGCGCGCCCTCCAGGGCCATCGGGTAGCCGACGTGCCGGCCGAGGAAGAGCACCCGCTCCTCCAAGGCGATCTCACGGGCGATAGCGCGCACCGTGTCCATCCGCGAGAGCACCTCGACCAGCAGGTCGGGGATCTCGGCGAGGTCGCGCAGGTGGGCCCGCACCTCGTCGGGGTCGCGGGTGCCACGGACCTGCGCGAGGTAGAGCCCGACGAGGTACATCGCGGTGATCTGCGTGATGACGGCCTTGGTCGAGGCGACCGCGACCTCCGGCCCGCCGCGGGTGTAGAGCACCGCGTCGGACTCCCGGGCGATGGACGACCCGACCGTGTTGGTGACGGCGAGCACCCAGGCCTTTTGCGATCGCGCGTGACGGACCGCCTCGAGGGTGTCGGCGGTCTCGCCTGACTGCGACACCGCGACGACGAGGGTGTTGCGACCGACGACCGGGTCTCGATAGCGGAACTCGCTCGCGAGCTCGACATGGACCGGCAACCGGCACCAGCGCTCGATCGCGTACTTGCCGATCATCCCGGAGTGGTAGCTCGACCCGCACGCGATGATGACGACCTGCTCGAGCCCGCGCAGGTCCTCGTCGGACAGGGCGATCTCGTCGAGGTGCAGGAGCCCCGCGGCGTTGAGCCGGCCACCGAGAGTGGCCCGCACGGCCTCCGGCTGCTCCTCGATCTCCTTGAGCATGAAGAACTCGTAGCCGCCCTTCTCGGCGGCAGTGGTGTCCCAGTCGACGTGCAGCGCCTGCGGCTCGACGACCGTGCCGTCGAGGTCGGTGACGGTGATGCCGTCGCGGCGCAGCTCAACGATCTGGTCCTGATCGATGACCAGCGCTTCGCGGGTGTGGGCGATGAAGCCGGTGACGTCGCTGCACAGGAAGTTCTCGCCCTCGCCAACCCCTGCCACCAGCGGCAGGTTGCGGCGGGCGCCGACGACGAGGTCGGGCTCGTCGGCGTGGCTGACCACCAGGACGAACGAGCCCTCGAGGTCCTTGCACACACTGCGGACCGCAGCAGCAAGGTCGCCGTCGTAGCGCTCCTCGAGCAGGTGCGCGACCACCTCGGTGTCGGTGTCGCTGCGCCGCTGGTGACCACGCGCCTCGAGACCGGCGACGAGCACCTCGAAGTTCTCGATGGTCCCGTTGTGCACCACCGCGACCTTGCCGGCGCAGTCGATGTGCGGGTGGGCGTTGTCATCGGTCGGCGGGCCGTGGGTGGCCCACCGGGTGTGACCGATGCCGAGGGTGCCCGGCAGGGTCGTCTCGCCCACGACCTTCTCGAGATTGGCGAGCTTGCCGGCCTTGCGCTCCACGTGGAGCTTTCCGGCGTCGAGGATGGCGACGCCAGCGCTGTCGTAACCGCGGTACTCGAGCCGGCGCAGACCGTCGAGCACCACCTCGAGGGCTGGCTGGCTTCCGACGTAACCGACGATGCCGCACATGTCCTAGAGGCTACCTACCAGCAGTCCCTCGACCCGCGCGACGAGCGCAGTCCGGTGCACCTCGAAGGCGCGTACGACGGCTGCGCGGGTCGGCCACCCGTGCTGCTCCAGGACGCCGGGCTGTCCGTCCGCGGTCGGTGACGCGGGCGCCTCGGTGGGCAACGCAGCCAGCTCCTTGGTGATCCTGGTGCGCAGTCGGCTGTCGCCGGTGGCCAGGCACCAGGCGAGCAGGTCGTGGGAGAGGACCGCATGGCCGGCCTCGTCGGTGGCGATCACGTCGAGGCTCTCGCGCACGCCGGGGTCGGTAGCGGTGTCCGCCGCGAGGCGGGCAACCGTGGCGGCGTGACCCTCGTAGAGGCAGCCGTCGCGCAGCGCCTCGACCGCGAGCCTGGTCAAGGCCGCCCGTGGGGTGCTGGCCTGGCCGACCCGTCGACCGAGCAGACCCGGGACGGCACCGCCTTCGACCGGCGCACCTGCGTAGGTGCCGGCGATGGCGAACGAACGGCGGGTGTGGTCGACCTCATCCATCGCGGCTTGGGTGGCGCGGGCGATCAGGACGAGGGGCGCGCCGAGGGCCGACAGCACGAGCGCGAGGTCGTGGAAGGCGGGGACCGAGGCGAGCGCGCCGCGCGCGGCCTGCGTCCAGAGCTCGGCGAGGGCTGCCCGGTCGCGCGGGTCGAGGCCGGTGACGTCGGGTCGCGGCAGGTCGTCGTTGCTGCCGCCGCTGCGGACCTCGGGCACCAGCAGGTCCCCGTCCCGCCACATCGGCCGCCCGACGACGACGCAGTAGGTGTAGGCGGAGCCGGTCGGCGTGGGGGTGGCGGTGGGCTCGGTCGCCTCCGGGTCCGCGCTGGAACTGGCGCTGGCGGACGACGGCGCGGGGTCGGTGGGCTCCACCGTGGTGTCGGTCGGGGTGGCCGTCGGCGTAGCCGTCGGACTCTCACTGGGGTGCGAGCTGGCCTGGCGGGAGTTGTCCGGGGGCGAGGTGTAGCAGTTGCCGCCGGAGCCCACGTTGCCGACCCGCTCCGAGCTCTCGGAGGGCTCTGCGCTTTGCCGGGCGTCCTCGGTCGCGCGGGGTTCCGCCGACTCCTCGACCGCGACCGTTGCCTCCGGCGTTGGCGTCGGGGTGGCGTCCTCGGTCGGCTCGGCGGTCGGAGACGGGGTGGCCGCCCCTCCCAGGCTGTCCCCCGCGCGCTGCTGCGGGGTCGGGCCGTCGTCGCCGGAGCCGGCCACGAGAGCGGTCACCACGGCGGCGGTCGTCACGGCTACTGCCGTCGCCGCTGCTGCCACTCGGCGTCGCCGCACGACGCCACTCGCCTGCGCGACCGGCTGCAGGACCAGCTCTTCCGCCAGCCCGTCCAGCGGCTCGCCCATCGGCCCGTCCATCGGCCCGTCCGCCAACTCGTCCATCGGCCCGTCCATCGTCATGCGTGCCCCCGTCTCTTGCCCCGCCACTGCCGCGCCTGCGTTGGACGCAGGACGACCCCGTCTGGTTCCGTGCGGCCATGGTCCTCGTCCAACGGCTTTTCCGCAGCAGCCTGGAGCAGGTGGAGCGCTACCGCGGGGACTGGGACGCGGCCAACGAGCGTGCGCGGGCCTCGTCCGGTCCGCTGTGGGTCGTGCTCGGGGACAGCGCCGCTCAGGGCGTGGGGGCCTCGGCGTACGACAAGGGCTACGTCGGACTCGTGCTCGACCGGCTGCGGGTCTCGACCGGTGAGCCGTGGCGGGTCCTCAACCTGGCCCGGTCGGGCGCGCGCACCCATGAGGTCGTCGACGTGCAGCTGCCGGCGGCGCACGACCTCCCGGCCGAGCTGTCCCCAGACCTGGTCACTGCTGTCATCGGTGGCAACGACGCCCTGCGCACCCGCAAGCACCAGTGGCTCCGACACGTCGACGACCTGTGCGCGGCGCTGCCCCCGGGGGCGGTCGTGTCCACGACCGCGCGCGGGGTCTTCGAGCGCAAGACCCAGGTCGTCAACGACCGGCTGCGACAACGGGCCGCCGAGCACGGGCTGCGGATAGCCGATTTGTGGGCGTTCACCGGTCCGCCATACAAGGGCTTGTACGCCGACGGGTTCCACCCCAACGACAAGGGCTACCTGCAGTGGGCCGCTGCGCTCGCCGCCGTGCTCGACCTGTAGCCGCGACGCGGACGAGGACCCGTCAGGCACACGAAGTGATCCACCGCACCACCACCCACGCTCGACGCCCCCGCGAAGTGGATCACTTCGTGTGCGGGGTGAGCCCAGCGGCACCGATGGCCGACAAGCGCCCCCGGTGGAGGTCTACCGGGCGCGGGCGGCGACGGCGCGGGCGAGGTCGTCGCGCACCTCGAGGGTCGTCCGGCGCAGCGCCGGGGCAAGCTCGCGCTCCAGCAGCGCGTCGGTGCGGTCCAGGACGTCCTGCTCGACGACGGTCCGCGGGTAGCCGAGTCGGGCCAGCGTCGGCCCCACCGTCGGCGAGCGCTGGTCGAACACGACCGGCAGCTCGGTGAAGAAGCGCGGGACGAAGCCGCCCAGGTCCTGCCCGTGCTGCCAGAAGCCGGCTCCGATCGCCCTGGCCCGGGCCGTCGAGATGGCCGGGTCCCCTAGCAGCTCGCCCCAGGCTGCCTCCTTGGCGGCCGGATCAGGAAGGGCGGCTCGCGCCCGGGCCGCCCCACGGTCACCGGCATCGGTGCGGTCGGCGGCGTGGGCTGCCTCGATCCGATCCAGGCCGATCCCGCCGATCGCCGCGAGCCGGTCGAGCAGGTGCCAGCGCAGATCCGCATCGAGGGCGACTCCGGCCGGCAGGTCCGGCCCGTCGAGCCAGCCGAGCAGCAGCTCCGGGGAGGACGCCGTCTCGATGGCGGCGCGGACCAGCAGCAGCTGCACGTCACCGCCGGGCGCTTCGACGAGCAGCGCCCGGGCGAGGTGCTCGTGCAGGTCGCGCACGACGTCGGGATCGTCGGTGTAGAGCGTCGCCGCTGTCCGCGCCTGGAGCAGCAGGGTCTCGACCAGCGAGGTATCGGTCTCGGCGCCGACGTGGGCGAGCACACCGTCGACGAAGTCGCTGGCCGACAGCTCCGCTGACCGACAGCTGTCCCACAGCCCACCCCAGGCGACCACCCGGGCGAGCGGGTCGTCGAGAGTCCCGAGGCTGCGCAGGACCGTCGCCAGGCTGGTGTCGTCGAAGCGGATCGTCGCGAAGGTCAGGTCACCGTCGTTGGGCAGCACCAGAGCGGCGGCGCTCAGACCGGGCCCCAGATCAGGGACTGCCGTCCGCGCGCCGGACACCTCCACGTCCAGCCGCTCCCGCAGCCGGAGCGACCCACCGACCTCGTCGTACCGGCCGATGCCGATGCGGTGCGGACGCAGCACCTCGCCGGTCTGCACGACCGACCCGCCGGCGACCTGCAGGGTGCTCACGCCCGACGTGCGGAGCCACAGCCGGGACCACTCCGCGAGGTCGCGACCACTGGCGCGCTCGAGCGACACCAGCAGGTCGGCGAGCGAGGTGTTGCCGAAGGCGTGCGTGGCGACGTAATCACGCACACCCGCAAAGAAGGCGTCCTCACCGATCGCTGCCATCAGCTGGCGCAGCACGGCGGCGCCCTTGGCGTAGGAGATGCCGTCGAAGTTCAGCAGCGCCGCGCGGGTGTCGGGGACGTCGTCGGCGACAGGGTGGGTCGTCGGCAGCTGGTCGGCGCGGTAGCCCCAGGCCTTGCGGCCGAGCCCGAAGTCGTCCCAAGCCCCGTCGTACGGCAGCGCGCGGTCGACGGTGAGGACACCGAGCAGCTCAGCGAAGGACTCGTTGAGCCACAGGTCGTCCCACCAGCGCATCGTCACGAGGTTGCCGAACCACATGTGGGCCAGCTCGTGCGCGATGACCTGCCCGCGCTGCCGGCGCTTGCCGTGCGTCACCCGCGAGGAGAAGACGTACAGCTCCTCGCTGAAGGTCACCATGCCGGGGTTCTCCATCGCCCCACCGTTGAAGTCCGGCACGAAGACCTGGTCGTAGGTGTCGCCGAACGGGTAGCGGCAGCCGAACAGCTGCTGCTGCAGGTCGAGCGAGCGGGCGGTCAGCTCCAGGATCTCGTCGGCGTCGAAGTGCTCGGCAACGGACTGGCGGCACCACGCCCCCAGCTCGATGCCGTCGTGGTCGAGGTGCACCCCGTGCCAGGGCCCCGCGGCCACCGCGAAGAGGTACGACGGGAGGGGCGGGGTCTCGGCAAACGCGTGCGTGCGCCAGCTGCCATGGTCCGTCACGGTCGCCCGCATCGTGGCCAGCACCGTCCACTCCGGCGGGGCCTCCACGGTCAGTCGCAACACGGCCTTCAGATCGGGCTGGTCGAAGCAGGCCAGCATCCGCTGCGCCTCGTCGAGAAACGCCTGCGAGTAGAGGTAGACCCGGCCGTCGGCTGGATCGACGCTGCGCTGCAGGCCCTCGCCGGTGCGGCTGTAGCTGCAGCGCGCCGTCACGCGGACGACCTCGGAGGCGGCCAGGTCGCGCAGCGCGATCCGGTTGCCACTGACCTCCGGCGCCGTCTCGCGCCCGTTACGGGTCAGGGCCACCACTTCGGCGTCGAGCTCCAGGAACGTGTCGGCTCCCGGCTCACTCGTCGTGAAGCGCACCTCCGTCGTGGAGGTGAAGCCCGTGTCATCCCGCAGGTCGAGATGGACGTCGTACGACGACACCTTCAGCAGGAGGGCGCGCTCGCGGGCCTCGTCGACGGTGAGGTTGCGCATCGCAGTCAGCCCCCGACGACCGCAGCGAGCCGGTTCGCGACCTCTCTGGCCTGTCGGTCAGTCGGAGCTTCGACCATCACGCGCACCAGGCGCTCGGTCCCTGAGGGGCGCAGCAGCACCCGGCCCTGCCCGGCCAGGTCGATCTCCTCGAGGGCAACGGCGGCCAGGACATCGGGGTCGGCTGCCCGCGCGCGGTCGGCGCGGACGTTGACGAGGACCTGCGGCAGCGGCACCACGACCCCCGCCAGGCCGGCCAACGACGCGCCGGTTGCGGCCATCCGGCTGAGCACCGCCAGACCGGTCAGCACCCCATCACCGGTCGTCGCGTGATCGAGCAGCACGAGGTGTCCGCTCTGCTCGCCGCCAACGACATGGCCCCCCGCGAGCATGGCCTCGAGCACGTAGCGGTCACCGACCGCGGTCTGCACGACGGTGATGCCGGCCTTCTCCATCGCCTGGACGAAGCCGAGGTTGCTCATCACGGTGGCGACGACGGTGTCGTTGGCCAGCGCCCCCCGGGCCTGGAGCGACAGGGCACAGATCGCCAGCAGCTGGTCCCCGTCGACCACCGCGCCCGTGGCGTCGACGGCCAGGCAGCGGTCGGCGTCCCCGTCGTGCGCGAGCCCGAGGTCGGCGCCGTGCTGGACCACGGCCGCCTGGAGGGCCTCGAGGTGGGTGGCCCCACAGTCGGCGTTGATGCGACTGCCGTCACCGTCGGCGAAGATCGCGACCACCTCGGCGCCGGCTCGTCGGTAGGCCTCCGGTCCGACGGTCGACGCGGCGCCCTGGGCGCAGTCGACCACCACCTTGAGGCCGCCCAACGGCTGCTCGACGGTGGTGAGCAGGTGCTCGACGTAGGCCTCCGCGGCGCCCGTCGCGACGTGGACGTGCCCGATCATGGTGCCCGTCGGGGGGATCGACATGCCGGCCTCGATGGCCTCCTCGACCGCGTCCACCAGCTTGTGCCCACCTGCGCCGAACAGCTTGAGGCCGTTGTCAGCCGGCGGGTTGTGACTGGCCGAGATGACCAGGCCGAGGTCGGCAGCACCGCTCGCCACCGCATGCGCGACCGCCGGGGTCGGCACCACCCCGAGCAGGTCGACGTCCAGTCCGACGGCGGCGAAGCCAGCAGCCGCGGCCGCGGCCAGCATCGGACCGGACGGTCGGGTGTCGCGCCCGATCGCCACCCGGCCACCAGGCCGACCGAGCTCGCGGCCGGCGGACGCGGCCAACCGCAGCGCGAGGTCCGCGGTGAGGACGTCACCGCCGGCCAGCCCGCGCACGCCATCAGTCCCGAACAGCCGCCGTCCCATGCCCCGAGACCCTAGGCGACCTCTCGCAACGTCCGCTCGACCGGGAGCGGCCGCGCCGAGCCCGAGCGGACGTTACGGAAGGGGGTTGGGGGCGGGAACGCCGCGAGGCCGGCACCCGGGAGGGGTGCCGGCCTCCGGGGACGGGGGGGGGTTTGCGCGTGGAGTACTGCGGCGGCGTGCGGGCCGTCTTGAGGCCGGACTTGTTGCG
>JBKKBU010000010.1:0-6858 GCA_046713755.1 Mycobacteriales bacterium | reverse complement strand
GTTGAGAGTGATGAAGTGCAGGCCAGGAGCGCCCTCAGCGAGCAACCGGGCGCACAACGCGCTCGCTACCTCGACGCCGATGTCCCGGACGGCCTGCGGGTCCTCTTCGACGGCATGCAGGCGCTCGGCGAGGTCGGCGGGGAAGTCTGCCCCGGTGAGCACCGCCATCCGCTCGATCTGCGACACGTTGGTGACCGGCATCACGCCGGGGATGATGGGGATGTCGCAGCCGGCCGCGGCCACCCGGTCGCGCAGGCGCAGGTAGTCCTCGGCCCGGAAGAACATCTGGGTGATGGCGTAGTCGGCGCCGGCTCGGCACTTCTGCAGGAAGAACTCCACGTCGGTGTCGAAGTCCGGCGACCGCGGGTGCTTCTCCGGGAAGGCCGCGACCCCCACTGAGAAGTCACCCGAGCTGCGGACCAGCGCGACGAGCTCCTCGGCGTACTCGAAGCCCTCCTCGTGCTTGACCCAGTCGGCCCGGGGGTCGCCGGGCGGGTCCCCCCGCAGGGCGAGGACGTTGGGAACCCCGGCAGCGGCGAACTGGCCGATGATGCGGCGCAGCTCCGCGACGGAGTGGTTGACCGCGGTCAGGTGCGCCAGCGGGGTGAGGGTGGTGTCCGTGGCGATCCGCTCGGTCATCGCCACCGTGCGATCCCGCGTAGAACCACCGGCGCCGTAGGTGACCGACACGAAGTGCGGGTGCAGCGGTTCGAGCTCCCGGATCGCCTGCCACAGCTGCCGCTCGCCCTCGTCGGTCTTCGCAGGGAAGAACTCGAAGGAGAAGGTCCGCTCGCCGGTGGCGAGCAGGTCGGAGATCTTGCGGCTGGCCATGCACCCACGGTAGCCCGCAACGCGGCATCGGCCGTACGCTCCATCGCCATGAGCCCCGGCCCGCTCGACCGCGAGGACCTGCGTGCCCGCGTCCACAAGGCACTGGCGGCGTTTCTGTCCGGCCAGACGTCCCGACTCGACGCCGTGAGCGATCAGCTCGGCCCGCTGCAGGACGCACTGGCGGCGTTCCTGCTCGACGGCGGCAAGCGGCTGCGACCGGCGTTCGCCTACTGGGGCTACCGGGGTGCGGGCGGCGAGGACTCCGACGCCCTGGTCGCAGCGAGCGCGTCGCTCGAGCTGCTGCAGGCCTGCGCCCTCATCCACGACGACGTGATGGACGGCAGCGACACCCGCCGCGGCCAGCCCGCTATGCACCGACAGTTCGCCGCGCTGCACCGCGGAGCGGACTGGCGGGGCGATCCCGAAGCCTTTGGGATGTCGGCCGCGGTGCTGCTCGGCGACCTGTGTCTCATCTGGGCCGACGAGCTGCTCAACACCTCCGGCATGCCGGCCCCAGCGCTGCTGCGGACCCAACCCGTGTACGACGAGATGCGCGTCGAGCTGATGGCCGGGCAGTACCTCGACCTGCTCGAGCAGGCCTTGGGTGGGGGGACCGTCGAGAGCGCGCTGCGGGTCGCGCGCTACAAGTCCGCCAAGTACACGATCGAGAAACCCCTCCACATGGGGGCAGCTCTCGCCGGCGCAGGCCCTGACGTCGTGGCCGGCTACTCCGGCTACGGGCTGCCGCTCGGCGAGGCGTTCCAGCTCCGCGACGACGTCCTCGGGGTGTTCGGCGACCCCGCCACCACCGGCAAGCCCGCCGGCGACGACCTGCGTGAGGGCAAGCGGACCGCCCTGGTCGCGATGGCCCTTTCGGCCGCGAGCCCGGCGCAGACCGCTGCGGTCAAGCGTCACCTCGGCGACCCGCACCTGTCCGAGAGCGGCGTGGCCGAGCTGCGCGCGGTCATCACCGACACCGGGGCCCTGGCCCGGGTCGAGTCACTCATCGACGACCTGATGTCGGACTCGCTCGCCGCGCTGCGGGCCGCACCGGTTACCGCCGAGGCCCGCGAGGTGCTCGAGCAGCTGGCCGTCGCTGCCACCGCCAGGGCGGTCTGACTCACCCGGCCCGACTCGGCTCGCCGACCTAGGATGAACGCACCATGACTGCACCCACCCTGGCCGCCGGCGACCCCTGCCACTGCGGCAGCGGCCGCAAGTACAAGCGCTGCCACCGCATCGCCGACGTCGACCCGGCCCGCGCCGCCGCGGAGCTGGCTCGCAAGGCCGAGGCCGAGCGTGTTGCCGCGCTGTTCGTCCGACCTGGTCGTCTCTCGCCGCGTCGCGAGGTGCCTGCCCACATCCCGCGGCCGGACTACGCCCTCGACAAGCGCGGCCGTCCGGGCCTGCGTGACAGTGCCCGCCCCAAGGACGCCGAGACGCTCGCGCTGATGCGCCATGCCGGTCGGGCAGCCGCCGAGGTCCTCGCGGCGGTCGGCGCCGCCGTCCGTCCGGGCATCACCACCGACGACCTCGACGCGATCGCCCACGAGGAGTGCATCAAGCGCGGCGGCTACCCCTCCCCGCTGGGCTACGGCGGCTCAGCGATGCCCTTCCCGAAGTCGCTCTGCACGAGCGTCAACGAGGTCATCTGCCACGGCATCCCGGACTCGACCGTCCTCAAGGACGGCGACATCGTGAACTGCGACGTCACCATCTACCTCGACGGCGTGCACGGCGACACCAACGCCACCTTCCTGGTCGGCGAGGTCGACGAGGAGAGCCGCAAGCTCGTCGAGGTGACCCGCGAGTGCCTCGAGCACGGCATCGCGGCGGTCACTCCTGGCGGCACCGTGCGGGACATCGGCCGGGCCATCCAGCAGCACGCCGAGGCGCACGGCTACGGCGTGGTGCGAGCCTTCGTGGGGCACGGCATCGGCCGGTCCTTCCACAGCGATCCGCAGGTGTACCACTACGACAACCCCACGGCCCGCACCACGCTGGAGCCCGGGATGACCTTCACGATCGAGCCGATGATCACCCTCGGCGACTGGCACCACGAGATGTGGGACGACGGCTGGACGGCGGTCACCAAGGACCGCTCCCGCACCGCGCAGTTCGAGCACACGCTGGTCGTCACCGACACCGGCGCCGAGGTGCTCACGCTTCAGGGCTGAGGGGTCCGGCCCGGTCTCGGCGTACGGCCGTGAGCAGGAATCCTGGACGGGGCGGCGAAACAAGGGCCACCCAGGTCACCCAGGAGGCCCCCATGAAGCGCACTGCCGCACTGCTCGCCGGCACTGTCGTCCTCGTCGGCATCGCCGCGCCGCAGTCGATCGCCGCGCCGAAGAAGAAGCCGATCACCAAGACCTACACCGCTACGGCCGGCACCCCCGACCCGACGAACTTCCTGGGGCTGGCCACGGGCGGCGGCTACTCCGTCTGCGCGCAGAACGTCCCCGGCAGCTTCCACACCGAAGTGTTCAAGGTGCCTGCCGCCGGCACGCTCAAAGTCGAGCTCACCGGCTATGTCGGCGACTGGGACCTGCTCCTGATGGACGCCGCCAAGGAGGAGCTCGCCAACAGCGGTCTCACCGACGTTCAGGGCGCCCCCGAGGTCCTCGCTGTGAAGTTCAAGAAGGCGACGACGGCCTCGATCGTGGCCTGCAACTGGGCCGGCGGACCCACCGGCACCGTGAAATACACCTTCACCTTCAAGTAAAGGTCGGCCATGAATCGCACCGCTGCACTGCTCACCGGCACCGTCGCCCTCGTCGCCATCGCCGCACCGCAGTCGATCGCCGCGCCGAAGAAGAAGCCGATCACCAAGACCTACACCGCCACTGCGGTGACGCCCGACCCGTCGAACTTCGCGGGCCAGGGCTACTCCGTGTGCGGTCAGAACGTCCCGGGCAGCTTCCACACCGAGGTCGTGAAGATCCCCGCGGCGGGCACGCTCAAGGTCGAGCTCAAGGGCTACGTCGGCGAGTGGGACCTGCTGCTCATGGACGGCGCCGACCAAGAGCTGGCCTACAGCGGCATCCTCGACGTGACGGGCGCCCCCGAGGTGCTGGCGGCGAAGTTCAAGAAGGCCGCAGTCGCCAAGATCGTGGCGTGCAACTGGGCCGGCGGCCCGACGGGCACGGTCACCTACACGTTCACCTTCAAGTAGAGGGCCCCATGATCGGCGCTTAGGCTGATCACGTGAAGACCGTCCCCGGCAAGACCGACCGCGTCGTCATCGTGGGAGCCGGTCTGGCCGGGCTGTCCGCCGCGCTCCGGCTCATCGGCGCCGGTCGTGAGGTGACGGTCCTCGAGCGCGAGGACGTGCCCGGCGGTCGCAACGGGCTGCTCGAGCTGGACGGCTACCGGTTCGACACCGGCCCGACGGTGCTGACCATGCCGGACCTCATCGCCGACGCGCTCGACTGCGTCGGCGAGAAGCTCGAGGACTGGCTGACCCTCGACCCGGTCGACCCGCTCTACCGCGCGTACTACCCGGATGGCTCAACGCTCGACGTCCGGGCCGACGTCGGAGAGATGGCCGAGGAGGTGCGCCGGGTCTGCGGACCCGATGAGGCCGCCGGCTACCTGCGCTACGTCGACTTCGTCTCGGAGCTCTACCGCTACGAGATGAAGGACTTCATCGACCGCAACATCGACTCGCCGTTCTCGCTCGTCACGCCCAACCTCGCCCGGTTGGCGGCCATCGGCGGCTTCCGTCGGCTCGCGCCGAAGGTCGAGACCTACCTGTCGGACCCGCGCACCCAGCGCGTGCTGTCGTTCCAGTCCATGTACGCCGGCCTGTCGCCGTACGACGCCCTCGCCATCTACGCCGTGATCGCCTACATGGATTCCGTCGCCGGGGTGTACTTCCCGCGCGGCGGCATGCACGCGGTCCCCCGGGCCCTGGCCGGGGCTGCCGAGAAGCACGGCGTGCAGCTGCACTACGGGCGATCGGTGTCCCGGGTGCTGGTTGAGCACGGTCGGGCCGTCGGTGTCGAGACCGAGGACGGCGAGCGGTTCGACGCCGACGTCGTCATCCTCAACCCAGATCTGCCGGTCGCCTACCGCGAGCTGCTGCCGCCATCGGCCACCCCCGCGCGGGTCAAGCGGCAGACCTACTCGCCGTCGTGCTTCTTGCTGCTGGCCGGGTCGTCGGCCGCCTACTCGCAGATCGCCCACCACAACATCCACTTCGGGAAGTCCTGGCGCGGCATCTTTGACGAGCTGATCGACCAGCAACAACTGATGTCCGACCCGTCGGTCCTCGTCACCAACCCGACCCACTCCGACCCGTCGCTGGCACCGGACGGCAAGCACTCCTACTACGTGCTGTTCCCGACCCCGAACCTCTCGGCCGGCATCGACTGGGACGTCATCGGGCCGCGCTACCGCGACGAGGTGGTCTCCCGGCTCGAGGCCCTGGGCTACGTCGGGTTCGGCGACGCGATCGAGGTCGAGTCGGTCACCACACCGGCCGACTGGGGGCGCCGCGGCATGGAGCAGGGGGCGCCGTTCGCGGCCGCGCACTCGTTCTTCCAGACCGGACCGTTCCGGGCAGCCAACCTGGCGCCGAAGGTCGAAGGTGTCGTGTTCGCCGGGTCGGGCACCCAACCGGGCGTCGGTGTCCCGATGGTGCTCATCTCCGGCCGACTCGCCGCCGAGCGGATCCTGGGCAAGGACCGCAGCTACCGCAGCCGCGCCCTCCGCCGCACCCCCTGACCCGTCCCCCCGCCGCACCCCCCGACCCGTCCCCCCCGCCGCCCCGCCGCGACCTATGGGGCACACCGCGCACACGAAGTGATCCACTTCAGGGTGCTGCCGCGCTCACGAGCAGCCGGAGTGGATCACTTCGTGTGCAGCACGGGCCCTCAGGCCGCGCGGCGGGCGGCGACGACCGACTCGGGCGCTGACTCGCCGAGCAGATCCCGAACGCAGGCGACGACGTACTCCGGTGCGGAGACAACGTCTTCCCAGCTGAAGCGGAGCACTCGCCAACCGGCTCTGACCAGGGCGTTGCCGCGGCGGCGGTCGCTCCGATAGGCCGCCCGGTCAGAGTGGAAGGCAAAGCCGTCGCACTCGACCACGAGGCGGGCTGACGGCCACGCGAAGTCGACCCGCCCGATGAACGCTCCGCCACACCGGACCACGAGCTGGGTCTGCTCGGGCCTGAGCCCGGCTGCTACGAGCAGCAACCGGCACAGACTCTCGAGGACCGAGCCGGAACGCGGGTCACACAGCGCCAGCACGGCCGACACTCGGCGCTTGCTGCGACTCTCCGGCATCGCAGCGACCCGTGCTTCGAGCTCAGCGAGGGTGAACGCACCCGAGCGGAGGGCGGAATCGACGAGGACCACTGCGTCCCGTTGGGTCAGCTCGAGGCAGCAGTCCCATGCCGTCCGCAGCTCCGAGGTGATGGGCAAGCCATCGAGCTCGACCACATCCGCCGGGTCGAGGTCACTTCGTCGTACGTCGATCCCCTCGCGAGCGACCCGCGATCGGTTGCGGCCGACCGTGACGACGATGCCGGCGGGCGCATCGACCATCTCCCAGCCGTACTGCAGAGCGGCGCACCGACCGCTCACGACAGCGTCGAGGGCGGCAGCCGCGACCCGCAGGTCCTCGCCGACGGCTGGCGAGCCGGGAAGAGCGAGCACATCGGGGGCCAACAGCCGCAGCTCGCGCTCGCGCACGAGCCGCCTGATCCGCTTGCGGCTGATCCCGGCCGCGGCGAGGTCCCGCCGACGCACGAATCCACGGCTGTGGAACAGCTCCTTCTCGGCGGCCTTCACGGCGAGAGCGTGGGTCCGATCCGGTGCGAATGGTGCCGCCCGACCGGATCTGTGGACAGTGACGGTGTGGGCGCTGGGCACACCGCGCACACGAAGTGATCCACTTCTGGGGCCGCCACGCTCACGATCGGCCGGAGGGGATCACTTCGTGTGCAGGGTGGACCCCGCGGTGGGGGCGGCGGCGCAAGCAGGCAGGCGGGCGGGCGGGGCGGCGGCGCAAGCAGGCAGGCGG
>JBKKBU010000009.1:0-8350 GCA_046713755.1 Mycobacteriales bacterium | reverse complement strand
GTGCCTCGACCAGCTCGTGGACGGCCCGCCTGGCCTGCGGGTCGAGCCCCGCGGTGGGCTCGTCGAGGAACACGAGCTCGGGGCGCCCGACGACGGCGAGCGCGAGGGACAGCCGCTGCTGCTGGCCACCCGACAACCGGCGGCAGGCGGTGCGGCGGCTGTCGGCCAGGCCCAGCCGCTCCAGCAGATCGGTGGTGTCCAACGGATCGCGGTGGTAGCTGGCGAACAGCTCGAGGACCTCACTGGCCCGCAGCCCGGGATACGCCCCGCCGCTCTGCGGCATGACGCCGACGCGCGGCCGCAGCGCGGGGTCGTGCGGATCCAGCCCCAGGACGCGAACCGTGCCTCCGTCGGCCCTGCGGAAGCCCTCGCACACCTCGACCGTCGAGGTCTTGCCGGCACCGTTCGGGCCCAGCAGGGCCACCACGGTGCCTGCTGGTACGACGAAGGACAGGCCGTCGACGGCCGTGCGCTCGCCGTAACGCTTCACGAGGCCGGCGACCTCGAGAGCGGGGGCGGTCACGGGCGGGAATGCTAGTTGGGGAGCCGCCTGCGGGGCCGGTCAGCGCAGGTAAGGGCACCCTGCGTGAGCAGCACCACTCGCTCCGGGCGGTCGCGGGTTCGACGTCGGCATCGAATTACGTCACAATGGCGTTGTGAAATTCATGGCAGAGACGACGGGAGTGGTCAGCGGCACGCGCGAGCGCGTCCGTGACCTGCTGCTGGAGCTCGGTCCCTCCACCGCCGCGGTGCTCGGCGAGCGCCTCGCGCTGACGCCGGCGGCGATCCGCAAGCACCTCGACGCGCTGCTCGCCGACGGCACCGTCAGCACCCACGCGCCCCGCCGCCGAGCGGTCACCCGAGGCCGACCTGCGCGGCTCTACGCCCTCACCGATGCCGGTCACGCGGCTGGGCCCAGCGCTTACGACGACCTTGCAGCTGGTGCCTTGCGCTTCCTGGCCGAGGTGGGCGGTGCCGACGCCGTGGAGCGGTTCGCGCAGGCCCGGGTCGCCGAGCTCGAGGAGCGCTACGCGCCGGTCGTGGCCGGCGCCCACGACAAGCCGGCCGCGCTGGCCGCCGCCCTCACCGCCGACGGCTATGCAGCGTCGACGTCCGACCAGGGCCTCGGTGTCCAGCTCTGCCAGCACCACTGCCCCGTCCAGCACGTGGCGCAGGAGTTCCCCCAGCTGTGCGAGGCAGAGACCGCCGCGCTCGGCCGACTGCTCGCCGTGCACGTCCAGCGACTCGCGACCATCGCCCACGGCGACGGCGTGTGCACCACCTTCATCCCGACCGGGAAGGCTCCACGATGACCGCGACCCCCGACCAGCTCGAAGGCTTGGGCACCTACAAGTTCGGTTGGTCCGACTCCGACGTCGCCGGCTCGACGGCGCGGCGCGGCATCAACACCGAGGTGGTCGCCAACATCTCGGCCCTGAAGTCCGAGCCGCAGTGGATGCTCGACCTGCGGCTCAAGGGCCTCAAGCTGTTCGAGAGCAAGCCCATGCCGACGTGGGGCTCGGACCTGTCGGGGATCCACTTCGACAACATCAAGTACTTCGTCCGGTCGACGGAGAAGCAGGCGACGTCCTGGGACGAGCTGCCCGACGACATCAAGAACACCTACGACCGCCTCGGCATCCCGGAGGCGGAGAAGCAGCGCCTCGTCGCGGGTGTCGCCGCGCAGTACGAGTCCGAGGTCGTCTACCACCAGATCCGCGAGGACCTGGCGGAGAAGGGTGTCATCTTCGTCGACACCGACACCGGCCTGCGTGAGCACGAGGAGCTGTTCCGCGAGTACTTCGGCTCGGTCATCCCGGTCGGCGACAACAAGTTCGCGGCGCTCAACACCGCGGTGTGGTCGGGCGGGTCGTTCATCTACGTGCCCAAGGGCGTGAAGGTCGACATCCCGCTGCAGGCCTACTTCCGTATCAACACCGAGAACATGGGCCAGTTCGAGCGGACCCTGATCATCGCCGACGAGGGCTCCTCGGTGCACTACGTCGAGGGCTGCACCGCGCCGATCTACAGCTCCGACTCGCTGCACTCCGCGGTCGTCGAGATCATCGTGATGAAGGACGCCCACGTCCGCTACACGACCATCCAGAACTGGTCCAACAACGTCTACAACCTCGTCACCAAGCGCACCGCCGTGCACGAGGGCGGGCGCATGGAGTGGATCGACGGCAACATCGGTTCCAAGGTCACCATGAAGTACCCCGCCTGCTACTTGCTCGGTGAGCGAGCCTCCGGAGAGACCCTTTCGGTCGCCTTCGCCGGTCCCGGGCAGCACCAGGACGCCGGCGCCAAGATGGTCCACGCCGCCCCCAACACCTCGTCCAACATCGTGTCGAAGTCGGTGGCCCGCGGTGGCGGCCGGACGTCGTACCGCGGTCTTGTGCAGGTGCAGGAAGGTGCCCACGGCAGCAAGGCCAACGTGAAGTGCGACGCGCTGCTCGTCGACGCGATCAGCCGCAGCGACACCTACCCCTACGTCGACGTCCGTGAGGACGACGTGTCGATGGGCCACGAGGCCACCGTGTCCAAGGTCGGCGAGGACCAGCTCTTCTACCTGATGAGCCGCGGCCTCACCGACGACGAGGCGATGGCGATGGTCGTGCGCGGCTTCGTCGAGCCCATCGCCCGCGAGCTCCCGATGGAATACGCGATCGAGCTCAACCGCCTCATCGAGCTCCAGATGGAGGGTTCTGTTGGTTAGCCAGATGGAAGCCGCCATGGCTTCCGAGCGCACCGCACTGGGTGCGCAGGGTGGCGTCACCGACGGCAGCGTGGCCGTCGGCGGCAAGCCCTCGACCCCTCGCCAGCCGGCCGATGTCCGGCCGGAGCGGCTCACGTCGTTCGACCCGGATGCCTTCCCGGTGGTCACCGGCCGCGAGGAGGAGTGGCGGTTCACCCCGATCCGTCGGCTGCGGGTGCTGCTCGACGGCGCCCCGTCCGACGAGCACCTCGACCTCAGCTCCGACCTGCCCGAGGGCGTCGAGCTGCTGACGGTGGCTGCCGACGACCCGCTGCTGAAGGGCGTCCCGGAACCGGCTGACCGGCTGGCCGCACTGGCTCTCCAGCGGGCCGACGGCGCCATCGTGCTGCGGGTCCCCAAGGCGGCCGAGGTCGGCGAGCCGGTCGTGCTTCGGCTCACCGGCACCGGCGCGGAAGCCGTCGTCTGGGGCCACCTCGTCCTCGACATCGCCGAGCAGGCGACCGTCCGGGTCGTCATCGAGCACACCGGCTCGGCGCGCTACGCCGCTGCTGTCTCGGTGCTGCTCGGCGACGGTGCCCACCTCGACCTGGTCCAGGTCCAGGGCTGGGCCGACGACAGCATCCACGCCACCCACGTCGCCACGAGGGTCGGCCGTGACGCCCGGCTGCGGTCCACCCAGGTCTCGCTTGGCGGCTCGCTCGTGCGGGTCGTGGAGACGGTGTCCTTCGACGGTCCAGGCGGTGACGTCGACCTGCGCGGCCTGGCCTTCGCCGACGACGGCCAACACCTCGAGCACCGACTCTTCATCGATCACGCGGTCCCGCACTGCAAGAGCCGCGTCACCTACAAGACCGCCCTGCAAGGCGAGCAGGCCCACACCGTCTGGGTGGGCGACGTGCTCATCCGGGCAGCGGCCGTCGGCACCGACACCTACGAGCTCAACCGCAACCTGCTGCTCACCCCAGAGGCGCGGGCGGACTCGGTGCCCAACCTCGAGATCGAGACCGGCGAGATCACCGGAGCCGGGCACGCCAGTGCCACCGGGCGCTTCGACGACGAGCAGCTGTTCTACCTGCAGTCCCGTGGCATCCCGGCCGAGACGGCACGGCGGATGGTCGTGAAGGGCTTCTTCGCCGAGCTGCTCGACGACCTCGGGGTGCCCGAGCTCGAGGAGCGGCTGCTCGCTGCCGTTGACGCCGAGCTGTCCCGCAAGGTCGGCACATGACGACCCATCGGGTAGCCGCCCTCTCGGAGCTTCCCGAGGAAGGGGCGATTCGCATCGACCTCGGCGAGCGCCAGATCTGCCTGGCCCGTAGCGGCGGGCAGGTCTACGCCGTCGGTGACGTCTGCACCCATGCCGACGTGTCGCTGTCCGAGGGCGACGTCGAGGACGGCAGCGTCGAGTGCTGGTTGCACGGCTCGAAGTTCGACCTCCGCACCGGCGCACCCACCGGCCTGCCGGCCGTCAAGCCCGTCCCTACCTACCCCGTGACGATCGAGGGCGACGACGTCCTCATCGAGATCCAGGAGTCCTGACATGGCCACCCTCGAGGTGCGCGACCTCACCGTCTCCGTCGATGCCGACGGCAGCCCCCGCGAGATCCTGACCGGGGTCACGCTGACGATCCGGGCCGGCGAGGTCCACGCGATCATGGGCCCCAACGGCTCGGGGAAGTCGACCCTCGCCTACGCCCTCGCGGGCCACCCGAAGTACACCGTCACCGGCGGCACCGTGACCCTTGACGGCGTCGACGTGCTCGCCATGTCGGTCGACGAGCGGGCCCGCGCCGGGCTGTTCCTCGCGATGCAGTACCCCGTCGAGGTGCCCGGTGTGTCGGTCGCCAACTTCCTGCGCTCGGCGGCGACCGCGATTCGCGGTGAGGCCCCCAAGCTGCGGCTGTGGGTCAAGGAGCAGAAGGCCGCGATGGCGCAGCTGAAGATGGATCCCGCCTTCGCCGAGCGCTCTGTCAACGAGGGCTTCTCTGGCGGCGAGAAGAAGCGCCACGAGATCCTGCAGCTCGAGCTGCTCCAGCCGAAGATCGCCATCCTCGACGAGACGGACTCGGGGCTGGACGTGGACGCCCTCAAGGACGTCGCTGAAGGCATCAACCGCGTGCATGCCGCCGGCGCCACCGGCACGCTGCTCATCACCCACTACACCCGGATCCTGCGCTACGTGAAGCCGGACTTCGTGCACGTCTTCGTCAAGGGCCGGATCGTCGAGCAGGGCGGCGCGGAGCTCGCCGACGAGCTCGAGGCCCACGGCTACGAGAAGTACGGCGCGGGCAAGGCTGAGTCGGCGGTGCAGCAAGCATGACCGCTGCGTTGACGGTCGCGACCGGGTTCGACGTCGACGCGGTGCGCGCCGACTTCCCGGTGCTGTCGCGGTCCGTCAACGGGCATCCGCTGGTCTACCTCGACAGCGCCTCGTCGTCGCACAAGCCGCGGCAGGTGCTGGACGCCGAGCGCGCTTTCGTCGAGCAGCACTACAGCAACGTCCACCGTGGCGTGCACACGCTGTCGCAGGAGGCCACCGACGCCTATGAGGCCGCCCGAGCCACCGTGGCCCGGTTCATCGGCGCGACCGAGGCCCGCGACGTCGTGTTCACCAAGAACGTGACCGAGGCCATCAACCTGGTCGCCTACTCGATGTCCAACGCACCGAGCGGCTCCGACTTCCACGTCGGTCCGGGCGACGAGGTGTGCGTCACCGAGATGGAGCACCACTCCAACCTGGTGCCCTGGCAGATGCTGTGCGAGCGCACCGGCGCGACGCTGCGCTGGCTGCCGCTGACCGACGAGGGCCGCCTCGACCTGAGCGAGCTGTCGACGCTGGTCAACGAGCGCACCAGGCTGCTGGCCTTCACCCACGTCAGCAACCTGCTCGGCACCGAGAACCCCGTCGACGTCCTGGTCGCCCGGGCTCGCGAGGTGGGGGCGCTGACGCTGGTCGACGGCGCGCAGTCCGCACCGCACCAACCGGTCGACGTGCAGGCGCTCGGCGTCGACTTCTACGCCTTCACCGGTCACAAGATGCTCGGTCCGACCGGCGTCGGGGTGCTCTGGGCCCGCCCTGGCCTGCTCGATGCCATGCCGCCGTTCATGGGTGGCGGGTCGATGATCGAGGTCGTGTCGATGCAGGGGTCCAGCTATGCGCCGGCGCCGGATCGCTTCGAGGCCGGCACCCCTGTCATCAGCCAGGCGATCGCGCTGGCGGCAGCCTGCGACTACCTGACCGAGATCGGTCTGGCCGAGGTGAAGCAGCACGAGGTGGAGCTCACCGCCCGGCTGCTCGACGGCATCCGTCGTACGCCTGGGGTGTCGGTGCTGGGACCGGACACGACGGACCTGCGGGGGAGTGCGGTGTCCTTCGTCGTGGAGGGCGTCCACCCGCACGACGTCGGCCAGTCGCTCGACGACCTCGGCATCGCCGTGCGCGTGGGTCACCACTGCGCCGCACCGATCTGCCAGCGATTCGGCGTGCCCGCGACCGCGCGAGCGTCGAGCTACCTCTACAACACCGCCGCGGACATCGACGCGCTGCTCGAGGGGATCGTCAGCGTGCAGCGCTTCTGGGGGATCGCGCGGTGAGCGAGTCCATGTACCAGGAGATCATCCTCGACCACTACCGCAACCCCCACCACAAGGGCTTGCGCGACCCGTACGACGTCGAGGTCCATCACGTGAACCCCACCTGCGGCGATGAGGTGACGGTGCGCGTGCACGTGGTCAACGGCGTCGTGTCCGACGTGTCGTACGACGGTCAGGGCTGCTCCATCTCGCAGGCCTCAACGTCGGTGATGACCGACCTCGTGATCGGGCAGCCGATCGACGAGGCGCTCGCCAAGCACGAGGCGTTCCTCGCACTCATGCAGAGCAGAGGGCAGCTCGAGCCCGACGAAGACGTGCTCGAGGACGGCATCGCCTTTGCCGGCGTCTCGCGCTACCCGGCCCGCGTCAAGTGCGCGCTGCTGGGTTGGATGGCCTGGAAGGACGCGACGGCACAGGCCGTCGAGAAGGAGAGAACCGCATGACCGACGTAGCCAGCGACGCCACGCTCGACGTGACGCCCGTCCTCGAGACGCCGACGGTGGGCGACGCGCCCCGGCCGGAGGTCTCCGAGGAGGACATCATCGAGGCGATGAAGGACGTCGTCGATCCCGAGCTCGGGATCAACGTCGTCGACCTCGGCCTGGTCTACGGCGCCCAGGTGCATGCCGACCACACGGTCACCCTCGACATGACGCTGACGTCAGCAGCCTGCCCGCTCACCGACGTCATCGAGGACCAGACCAACAACGCGCTCGCGCCGCTGGTTGACGCGGTGCGGATCAACTGGGTCTGGATGCCGCCGTGGGGCCCGGACAAGATCACCGATGACGGCCGTGACCAGCTGCGCGCCTTGGGCTTCAACGTCTGACCGGCTACGACCGGATCGGGCAGGGCTACTCCTCGACCCGGCAGGCGGACCCGCTCGTCGCGCGACTGGTGCGCGCGGCGGTGGGTGACGCGAGCACGGTCGTCAACGTCGGCGCGGGGTCCGGCTCTTACGAGCCGCCGGACCTGCGGGTGGTCGCCGTCGAGCCGTCGGTGACCATGCTGGCCCAGCGGCCGGTCGGCTCGGCACCGGCCGTGCAGGCAGTCGCCGAAGCGCTGCCCTTCGCCGACGGTGCCTTCGACTGCGCGACCGCGCTGCTGACCGTGCACCACTGGACCGACGTCGGGTGCGGCTTCGCCGAGCTCCGGCGCGTCGCCCGTCGGCAGGTCGTGCTGACCTGGGACCCGGCGCTGATCATGGAACGCTCGTGGATGTTTCGCGACTACCTGCCCGAGGCGGTCGCCCGCGAGGAGGGCCTCGCGACCCTGGACCGCGTCCGGGCCGAGCTGCCCGGGGCGCGGGTGGTGCCCGTGCCGGTGCCCCGGGACTGCGCCGACGGTTTTGCGATGGCGTTCTGGGCTCGGCCGCACGCCTACCTCGACCCTGCCGTTCGCGCGGGCATCAGCGCCTTCGCCCTGCTGGACCAGGGCGTCGTGACGGCGGCGATCACCCGGCTCGGGGCCGACCTGGATGACGGCTCGTGGGCGGAACGCAACGCCGAGCTGGCAGGGCTCGACGAGCTCGACGTCGGCTATCGGCTCGTCGTCTGCGGCTGAGGAGGTGGGCCATGTCGCCGTGGCGGAACCGGCTTTCGTCGGTGCCCGCGACTACGTTGACCCGGTGAGCAAAGTCGATGCGATGCGCGCCCTGCGGGAGGCCCGCCGGGCCGCCGGACCACAGCCGACCGTGACCCGGATGAACCCGCCCGCAGCAACGGTGGCACCGGCCGGCAAGGCACCCGCCCGCAAGGCAGCCACCACGCCATCTGCGAGCGAGCCCAGCTCAGCGGCGTGCGGGCACCGCAGCATGAACGGCAGAAGCTGCACCCGCGATGCCGGCCACTCGGAGAAGAACCACCGCTACGGCTGAGCGCGGTCGGTCGGCCTCACTGTGAGGGCTGGGGGAGGTTGCAGTCCTTGACCTTCGGGTTGACCCCGAGGTAGTTCAGGGGCCCGGCCAGCACGGTGACGATCACCGTGCCCGCCTTCGCGCAGCTCGCGTCGTCGCCCGCGAAGTAGTCGCGCTGAAAAGCG
>JBKKBU010000008.1:0-6911 GCA_046713755.1 Mycobacteriales bacterium | reverse complement strand
GAGGGGGAGGGATTTCCGGTCCGTAGGGCGTTTTACGGCATCGACACCAGGGACCTCGACCCGTTCATCATGATGGACCAGATGGGCGAGGTGGACTACGCGCCGGGCGAGCCCAAGGGCACCAACTGGCACCCGCACCGCGGCTTCGAGACCGTCACCTACATCCTCGACGGTGCGTTCCAGCACCAGGACAGCCACGGCGGCGGCGGCATGATCACCGCCGGCGCGACGCAGTGGATGACGGCCGGCTCGGGGATCCTGCACATCGAGACGCCGCCGGCTGAGCTGGTCGTCAGCGGCGGTGTCTTCCACGGGATCCAGCTGTGGGTCAACCTCCCGGGCGTCGAGAAGATGACCGCGCCGGCCTATCAGAACCTCGAAGGCGCCGACAGCGTGCTGCTGTCGTCCTCCGACGGTGGCTCGCTGATCCGGCTCATCGCCGGCGACCTGGGCGGCCACGTGGGGCCCGGCTCGACCAGGACCCCGATCACCGTCGCCCACGTCTCGATCTCCCCCGGCGCCGAGCTCGACCTGCCGTGGGACCCGGCGTACAACGCCCTGGCCTACGTCCTGGCAGGTGCCGGCTCGATCGGCGGCCAGCCGGTCAGGACGGGTCAGACGGCGCTGCTCGGCGCGGGCGACCGGGTCGTCGTGCGGGCGGCGGACGCCCAGGAGTCGCGGCACGGTGCGCTCGAGGTGATGCTGCTCGGTGGCCGACCTATCCGGGAGCCGGTCGCTCAGTACGGGCCGTTCGTCATGAACACCCGCA
Organism: Mycobacteriales bacterium; assembly: GCA_046713755.1. GTDB lineage: Bacteria > Actinomycetota > Actinomycetes > Mycobacteriales > SCTD01 > JAUYQP01. Next base: position 6,142 of record JBKKBU010000008.1, on the reverse strand, counting down.
CCCAGCTGCAGCAGGCCGTCGAGGACTTCCAGGCCGGCAAGTTCGGCGTCATCCCGCCTGGCGCGCTGATGCCCCACGTCGTGTCGTAGCGGCGAGCACCAGCAGCACCAGGGCCGCGGTCGCGGGCAGCACCGGGTCGGCGCCGGTGGCCGGCAGGGCCACTGGCGGGCGGGGCGCTGCAGGGCTGGCTGGGGCTGGTGCCGGTGCTGGCACCGGAACCACTACTGGCGCCGCAACCGGCGCGAGGAACTCCCGAGCGGCCGTCCACACCGACGGCGACGCGATGATGCCGGTGTGCGCCGCGAGCAGGACGGTGTCGTGCACCCCCTGCCCGGTCACCTCGAGCAGCTGGGCGCCTTCGAGCACCGCACTGCGGCTGAAGTCGTGCGGACGCCCTTCGCGATCCTGCGCAGGGACCGGCGGCAGGGTGCCGTCCTGCTTGCTGATGTAGACGAACGACGTGTCGCTGTTGACGATCGCCAAGTAGTCGGTCGGGCCCGGGGTTTCGTCGCCGGCGTTGAGCTGCTGCAGAAACGCGGTGTCCGCTGCGCCGTACTCCAGGCAGACCGCGCTGTCCGGCGTGAAGCCGAGTGAGGGCGCGTAGTAGTTCTGCGGTGAGGGCGAGCAGTTGATGATGCCGTGGTGCGGGCCGTCGACGGAGACCAGCCGTCGCACCACGGCGTAGGCGTTGTCCTGGCGCATCCACTCGCGGGACAGGTATGCGCCGAGGCTGTGCCCGACCAGGTCGACCTGGCTCGCCCCGGTGAAGCGCAGGACCGCCCGCACGAAGGCCCGCAGATCAGGGACGTTGGCGCCGGTGGAGTGGGCCGACGCCGCGCGGCGGGTCTGGTCGGTGAGCAGGTCGCACTGGTCGCCCTGGTAGCTCAGCCCCCACAGCTCCGCCGTCGACCAGCCGTTGTCCGCGAACGACTGGGCCATGTCCTGCATGGCGCCGTAGGAGCCGTTGCAGCTGGTCGGGTAGGCGGTGTCGTTGTTGCCGTGCAGGAAGATCACCGGCGTACGACGGACGACGCCGGTCGCTCCGAAGCCCAGCACGGGCACGCCCAGTGAGGCATCGACGGGGACCTCGAAGCCCTGGGGAAAGGCCTGGCCGACGGTGCCCTCTGCCTGCGCCGGTAGCGCCGGGCCGACGGTGAGCAGCCCGGCGGCCGCCAGCACGGTGAGGGCGCGGCGCAGGGTCACCTCAGCAGTGTCGGGCCCGCGGCCCGATCGCCGACACCGCGGATCCCACGAACTGCGGCGGGTCAGGTCGTGAGACGCACAGAGTCAGTCGAGCAGCGCGCTGTAGACCAGCTGGCGCAGCTGCGGCCGCAGGGGGTAGGTGCTCGACGGCATCAGCTGGGTGAACAGCAGCGCGGTCACCTGCTCCACGGGGTCCACCCAGAAGGCGGTGGACGCCAGGCCGCCCCAGAAGAACTCGCCGGGGGTGGAGAGCGTCTTGGCCGGCCGCGGGTCTTCCATCACAGCGAAGCCAAGCCCGAAGCCGACCCCGTCGAAGACCGTCTCGGCGAAGCCACCGGTGTTGTGGAAGCCCAGATCCCGCCCGCCTGGCAGGTGGTTCTGGCACATGAAGGCGAGCGTCCGGGGACCGAGCAGCCGCACGCCGTCGAGCTCGCCGCCGCCCAGCAGCAGCTGCGTGAACCGGTGGTAGTCGGCGGCGCTGGACACCAGCCCACCGCCGCCGGACAGGAAGGTCGGCTCCGATCGGGCGGTGTTGCCGAAGTCCTCGAGCCGCAGCGCGCGACCGCCCGAGCCGGGCGTGGGGTCGGGGGTGTAGAGCGCACCGAGGCGCGGGGAGTCCGACCAGAAGGCCGTGTCGACCATGCCGAGCGGGCCGGTGATCCGGTCGGCGAAGAACTCGGCGAGCGACTGCCCGCTCACGACCTCGACGAGCCGCCCGAGGACATCGGTGGCGACCGAGTAGCCCCAGGCGCTGCCGGGCTGGAAGAGCAGGGGCAGCGCTGCCCAGGCAGCGCAGGCCGCTGCCAGATCCATGCCTGGCGGCGTCCCCAGCTCGAAGCCGTTGGCCCGGTAGATCGCGTCGACGACGGACGTGCCGAGGAAGCCGTAGGTCAACCCGGCCGTGTGGGTGAGCAGGTGCCAGATCCTGATCGGCTCCGCGGCCGGCACGGTCCACGGCTTGGCCGCCGAGCCCTTGTCGTACACGGTCATCTCGGCGAACGACGGGATCCACTTCGAGACCGGATCGGTGAGCTGGAAGGCGCCCTCCTCCCACAGCATCATGGCCGCGACGCTGGTGAGCGGCTTGGTCATGGAGTAGATCCGCCACAGCGTGTCCGGCTCGACCGGCAGGCCGGCCTCGCGGTCGCGCAAGCCGTGGGTGGCGGTGTGCACGACCTGCCCGCGCCGGGTCACGACGACCTGGAAGCCGGTGAGCAGGTCGTCATCGACATAGCGCGCGAAGTGGCTGTCGATGCGGGCGAGGCGGGCCGGGTCGAAGCCGAGCTCGGCAGGATCTGCGGTCACCTTCATGACGGGTCATCCTGCCGGAAGGCGCCGCGGTGCGGTCCGAGCGGGTCGAGTTCACGGACCAGTCGGGTCAGGTCCGACAAGATCGCGCCGCGGGCCAGCCAGGCCCGGTCGGTCCCAGCGCCCTGCTGCACCGCCAGGTCCAGCGCGGCGCGGGCGGTCGCCACCGCGGTGGCGAGCTCGCCGCGGTCGATGGCGTCCTGCTGCACCACGGTCTGGTGGGCGAGCACCGCAGCCCCGGCGGCTCCCAGCGCTTGGGCGTACGACGGAGGCAGCAGTGGGTCGCCATGGATCCGGGCGAGGTCGAACAGGGTCCGGGTCGTACCGCGTGCCTGGGTGACCACGTGCTCGAGTGCCACGACGGCTTCCCGCAACCGGTCGACCCGCTCCGTGGCGCTGCGCCGCCGCGGGTTGAAGCGCAGGCTGTCAGCCGCGCCGTCCAGGGCGGTCTGTGCCTGGTCTAAGGCACCGGGCAGCTGGCGCGACGTCATCAGCCACTCGCGGGCCGCGGGTTCGTCGTACCGGGTCGCGACACCCGCCGAGAGCGTGGTCAGGAGCGCGCCGAGGTCAGTGGTGAGGGTGCTGACCGCGCGCTCGGCGGGTCCGAGCCGGATCTGCGGCGCGACGGCGAGGTTGACCAGGACCCCCACGAGCGCTCCGATCGCGGTGTCCTCGATCCGGGCGACGACGACGTCGCCCTGGGTCCCGACGATGAGGACCAGCAGGGCACTGACCGGCACCTGCACGGCGCCGGACGGGCCCAACCGGACCAGGCGTCCGACCAGCAGACCACCGGCCACCAGGAGCGCGATCGTCCACGCGTGCAGCCCGAAGGTGCGGGCCAGCAGCAGGGCGACGAGCACGCCGGCGACCACGCCGGCGAAGCGCTCGACCGCTTCGCGGACCGACTTGCGGACCGTGATCTGGACGACCAGCAGTGCGGTCAGCGGCGCGAAGACGGGAGCGTCCGCACCGGTGACCAGCCGGGCCGCCTCCCACGCCAGCGTCGCGGCCAGCGCCGTCTTGACCGTCTGCAGGACGGTGACACGCCGCTCGCGGGGGGATCGGTCCACGGCGGTGATCCTCTCCCGGCGAACTGGGCAGGCCATGACCGGGTGCCGATCCGTCGTACCTGCCTGATCAGCGATGGGTCGGCAGTGACCGAGGGGCCGGATCAGACCGGGGGAGTGTCTCCCGGTCGAGGTTGCTCGGCGAGGAACCGCTCGAGCTCCGCGCCGAGCTCGTCGGCGGAGGGCAGGTCGGACTCGGCGAGCAGCGAGCCCTGGCCGGCCACGAAGGCGTCGTACTGCTCCTCGAGGTTGTGGACCAGCACGGCCACCTCCGCGGAGCCGGCGATCTGCTCGTCGATCGCGGCTCGAGTGGTCTCGGCGGCCGTGACCAGATCGTCCAGCGGCAGCACCAGACCGCCGACCTTGGCGACCTCGCGCAGCAGCGAGACGGCGGCGGCGGGGTATTCCGACTGGGCGAGGTAGTGCGGCACGTGGGCGGCGAAGCCCATGGTGTCGTAGCCCTCCTGAGCCAGTCGGTACTCGATGAGGTGGCCGGCCGACGCAGGGACCTGCACCGAGGAGATCCACGGTTCGTAGCCTTCGAGCAGCTCCTTGCGCGATCCGTGTGCGATCACCCCCGGGGGGCGCGTGTGCGGGATGCCCATGGGGATGGCGTTGAGCCCGACCGACAACCGCACCCGGAGCCGGTCGACCAGCATCCGTACGGCCGCGACGAAGCGCTCCCATTGCACGTCCGGTTCCGGCCCGGCGAGCAGCAGGAAGGGGGTGCCGGCGGTGTCGTGGAGCAGGTGGAGCGCCAACGACGGCTCGGAGTACGACTCCCAGTGGTCCTCGACGTAGAGCATCATCGGGCGCCGCGCGCGGTAGTCGAGCAACGTGTCGATGTCGAAGCGCGCGATCACCTGCCACGGCAGCGTTGCCATCAGGTGCTGCACCGCGATCCGCCTGGCCCCACCGGCGTCGATGAACCCGTCGAGGGCGTGCACGAGCACCGGCCGACCCATCTCGGGTCGGTCGGGGAACAGGTCGAACAGCTCAGCGGGGTCGCGCACGCAGTCAGTCTCCTCCGGGGTCTGTCGAGTTCAACGCCGGGGACGACGGTGAGGATTCCGCACCGTGCCGACCCGCTCCCGCCGTAAAGCGCGCGGCACCCGCCGCGGCTTCCGTCAGCGAGATCCGGCCGTGCTCCCACTCGACGGCGAGGGCGGCGTCATCGGCCAGTCCCTCGGTCTCCAGCAACGACAGTCGATCCTGGCGCAGGCAGGTCTGAGGTAGCGCGGCTAGCTGGTGGGCGAGGGTGAGGGCTGCTGGTACGACGGAGCCGGACTCACTCACGCGGTTGACCAGTCCGATCGCCAGCGCCTCGTTCGCCGTCACGGCGCGCCCGGTGAGCAGCAGGTCCATCGCCACGGAGCGACCGACCAGCCGGGCCAGCCGGAACGTCCCGCCGTCGATGAGCGGGACCCCCCAGCGCCGGCAGAAGACGCCGAAGACGGCGGCCGGGTCGGCAACCCGGAGGTCGCACCACAGTGCCAGCTCGAGACCGCCGGCGACAGCATGACCTTCGACGGCGGCGATGACCGGCTTGCTCAGGCGTAGCCGGGTCGGCCCCATGGGACCGCGGCCCTCGCCCATCTCCCAGACCGGCATCTGGTGGCGCGTCACGGCGCTCAGGTCGGCACCCGAGCAGAACGACCCACCCGTCCCGTGTAGCACCCCGACCGAGGCATCCGGGTCGGCGTCGAAGGCTACGAACGCGTCATGCAGCGCCTGGGCGTGCTCGCCGTCGACGGCGCCGCGGACCTCCGGACGGTCGAGGACCACCACGGTCACCGCACCGTCGTGCTCGACCCGCACTGCCATGCCTGGACCCTTCCACAGGGCGGCACCCGTCCGCCCCGGCATCCGCGAGGATGGTCCGGTGTCGAAGACGATAGCGAGCCGGGTGCTCGACCTGCTCGACGCCGCGCTGGGCACCGTGCCTGGTGCGGCTGTCCGCGACGGCCAGCGCGCCATGGCCGTGGCCGTCGACCGCGCGCTGCGGGGCCGGGAGCACCTGCTCGTCCAGGCGGGCACCGGCACCGGCAAGTCACTCGGCTACCTCGTGCCCGCGCTGGCCTGCGGCCGCACCGTCGTGATCGCGACGGCGACCAAGGCGCTGCAGGCGCAGCTCGTCGACAAGGACCTGCCGCGGCTGGTCGCGGCGCTCGAGGGCAAGCTCGGCCGGACCCCGACCTACGCCTTGGCCAAGGGCCGCAGCAACTACCTGTGCCTGCAGCAGCTGCACGACGGCCCCGGTGCGCGCGAACCGGAGCAGGACGAGCTGTTCGGGAGTCCGTCGGACCTCGGCAAGACCGTCCTGCGGCTGCGCGAGTGGGCAGCCGAGACCGAGTCGGGCGATCGCGACGAGGTTCCGTTTCCGGTCAACGACCGGGCCTGGCGGCAGGTCTCGGTGAGCGCCCGCGAATGCCTGGGCACCAAGTGCCCCGACCGCGTCGAGTGCTTCGCCGAGAAGGCGCGAGAGAAGGCCAAGGAGGCCGACATCGTGGTGGCCAACCACGCGCTGCTGGCCCTCGACGCCTTCACCGGGGTCTCGGTCC
>JBKKBU010000007.1:0-5689 GCA_046713755.1 Mycobacteriales bacterium | reverse complement strand
GCCGCGGAAGTCGATCCAGGCCAGCGCGTACGCCGCGAGCGCGGCCAGCACCATCGGGATGACCACGGACGGGATCGTGATCACGAACGAGTTCAGGAACGAGTTGCCCAGGCCGCCGCCCTGGTCGCTGAAGACGGCGCGGTAGTTGTCCAGGGTGGCGTCTGGGCTGGTGAAGAACTCCTACCAGCCGCTGGTGCGGGTGTCGCGGGCCGGGCGGATCGAGGAGACCGCCAGCCCGAAGGTGGGCAGGGTCCACAGCAGCGCCAGCACCAGCGCCGTCGCGGACGCCCAGGGCCGCGACAGCTTGGTCCTGGCCCGGCTGGTCATGGGCTCCTGCGGCACCAGCGGCGGGGTGGTGGTCACGGGGACGACGGTGCTGGTCATCAGGCCTCCGAGGCGCGCAGCTGGCGGACGTTGTAGACCACGACCGGGATGACCAGCAGGAACAGCAGGACGGCCAGCGCGGCGCCCAGCCCCTGGTTGTCGGTCTGCAGGCTCTGCGTGTAGAACTCGTTGGCCACCACGCTGGTCCCGAAGTTGCCGCCGGTGAGCGTGCGCACGATGTCGAAGACCTTCAGCGTCGCGATGCCGATCGTCGTCAGCACGACGATCAGGGCCGGGCGGATGCTGGGCACCGTGACGAAGCGGAACATCCCGAAGGCCCCGACGCCGTCGAGCCGGGCTGCCTCGACGATGTCCTCGGGGATCGCCTTGATCGCCGCCGACAGGATGGTCATGGCGAAGCCGGCCTGGATCCAGATCATGATCACGATGAGGAACAGGTTGTTCCACGGCTCGTTGAGCAGCCACTGCTGCGGCGTGCCGCCCAGCATGACCAGCAGCTGGTTCAGCAGCCCGATCTGCTTGATGCCGCCCTGCTCGGGGCGGTACTCGTAGACGAACTTCCAGATGATCGAGGCGCCGACGAACGAGATGGCCATCGGCAGGAAGATCAGCGCCTTGGCCAGCGCCTCGAGGCGGGCCCGGTCCACGAGCACGGCGTAGAGCAGGCCGACCGCCGTCGCGACGAACGGCGTGATGACCACCCAGGCCACCGTGTTCCGCAGGACGACGAGCTGGTCGGAGTCGGTGAAGATCGTCGTGTAGTTGTCGATCCCGATGAACGCCGACCCGGCGGCGTCGAAGAACGACTGGTAGATGGTGCGCGAGGCCGGGTAGACGAGCCCGATCAGCAGGACGGCGACCGTCGGGAGCAGGAACGCCCGGGCGACGGCCCGGCCGCCCGGGCGGCCCTTGACACGACCGGCCACCAGGACGATGACGCCCATGACGGCGGCGAACCCCAGCAGGACCAGGACCATCTGGGTGAGCTTCTCGACTGCGGTCATCGACGACCTCTCGACAGGACGGACGGGGGCGCCGGGTCACCAGACCGGACGCGCAGTGCGCGCCCGGCCCGGTGACGTCCGGGGGCCGTGCTGGGGGCGGTGCCGAGCCGGCCTACTTCGGCCAGGCCTTCTCGATCTTGTCGACGGTGTCGGCGGTGCTCTGCCCGGTGATCCAGGCCGTGGCCTGCTTCCAGAAGGCACCGGAGCCGATCGCGGCGGGCATCTGGTCCGAGCCGGCGAAGCGGAAGACCGCGTTGCTGTCCTGGAAGGTCTCGGCCGCGAGCTTGTCGATCGGGCTCACCAGGTTGGCGGCGTCCAGGCCCTTGTTGGCGCTGACCCAGCCGCCCAGCGGGCTGGCCTTGGCCTTGTTGTTCGCCCAGGTGGCGGTCGAGAGGTAGGCCTGCACGGCCGCGACCTCAGGCCGGTCGTTGAAGGCGGCGATGAACTCGCCGCCGCCCAGGACCGGCTTGTCCTCGGCCGTCTTGCCCGGCAGGTAGAAGGCGAAGACGTCGCCGTCCTCGGCCACCTTGGTGCCCTCCGGCCAGTTCGACGCGTAGAAGCTCGCCTGGCGGTGCAGCGAGCAGGTGCCGTCCAGGATCGGCAGCCCGCCGTCCTGGAAGGTCGTCGAGGCGATGCTCTTGATGTTGCCGAGCCCGCCGTTGAAGTACTTGTCGTTCTTCATGAAGCTGCCGACCTCGTCGAGCGCCGCGGTCGACTCCGGGCCGTTGAACGGGATCTCGTGCTGGACCCACTTGTCGTAGGTCTCCGGGCCGGACAGGCGCAGCATCATGTCCTCGGTCCAGTCCGTGATGACCCAGCCGGTGGCCTCACCGCTGGCGATGCCGGCGCACCACGGCTTGCGGTCGCCCTCCGCGAGCTTGTCGGACACCGCTCGCAGCTCGTCCAGGGTCGTCGGGATCTGGATGCCCTTCTCCTCGAACTCGGCCGGCGAGTACCAGACCAGGCTCTTGAGGTTGGCCCCGAGCGGGGCGGCGTAGAACGTGCCGTCGACGGTGCCGTAGTCCTTGAAGTCCTTGGTCCAGAACTCGTCGACGTTCTTGCTGACCTGCTCGGGGGCCGGGACGACCTTGCCGGTGGCGACGAGCTGCTTGAGCAGTCCCGGCTGCGGCACGATCGCGAGGTCCGGCGGGTTGCCGGCCTTGGCGCGGACCAGGACCTGGGCCTCGAACGACTTGTCGGCCTCGTACTCGATGGTGGCGCCGGTGCACTTCTCGAACGGCTTGTAGGAGTCGATGTGCGGGGTGTCCTCGGGCGTGACGATGCCGGTGTAGATGGTCACCGTCTTGCCCGCCAGGTCGCCGTACTGCTCGTAGTCGGCGCACTCGGACGAGCCGGACGGCGCACCGCCGGCGGCCGGGGTGTCGGTGGAGCCGCCACCGCCGCAGGCAGCCAGCGCCAGGGACAGCCCGAGGGCGCCGGCGATGGCTGCGGACGGGCGGGACGTGAAGACGGATGGGCCCACGGGTCTGCTCCTCGTGTCAGGGCCCCGGCCCGGCACGTCGGCGCCGGTGTCGCGGGGGCGTGTCAGTGATAACGCTTACACGTGTGACGTGCAACACTCGGCACGCCCCAGCGGGACAGTGTGTCCTGACCGTTACACGAGCCGCCCGCCCGGCTCAGAGCAGGAGTAGCCATGGCCACCGTGACGTACGACAAGGCGACCCGGCGCTACGACGGGTCCACCCGCCCCGCGGTCGACCAGCTCGACCTCGAGGTCGGGGACGGTGAGTTCCTGGTCCTGGTCGGCCCGTCGGGCTGCGGCAAGTCCACCGCCCTGCGGATGCTCGCCGGCCTCGAGCCGATCGACGGCGGCACCATGCGGATCGACGACCGCGACATCAGCAACGTCGACCCGAGCGACCGCGACATCGCGATGGTGTTCCAGACCTACGCGCTCTACCCCCACATGACGGTCGGGGAGAACATGGGCTTCGCGCTGAAGATCGCCGGGCGCCCCAAGGACGAGATCAGGACGCGGGTGGCCGAGGCCGCCAAGGTGCTCGACCTCACCGACTACCTCGACCGCAAGCCCAAGGCGCTGTCCGGCGGTCAGCGCCAGCGGGTCGCGATGGGGCGGGCCATCGTGCGCAGCCCCCAGGTCTTCTGCATGGACGAGCCGCTGTCCAACCTCGACGCCAAGCTGCGGGTGGCCACCCGCACCCAGATCGCGTCGCTCCAGCGGCGGCTCGCGGTCACGACGCTCTACGTCACGCACGACCAGGTCGAGGCCATGACGATGGGCGACCGGGTCGCGGTGCTCAAGGACGGCGTCCTGCAGCAGGTCGACGCGCCCCGGGCGATGTACGACCGCCCGGCCAACATGTTCGTCGCCGGCTTCATCGGCTCACCCGCGATGAACCTGCTGACGGTGCCGGTCGACGGCCAGGGCACCGTGCAGATCGGCAGCCTCGGCGTGCCGATGCCCCGCGACGGCCACGGCGGCCTGACCGGCGGCACGGTCGCGATCGGCGTACGGCCGGAGGCCCTGCGCCTGGTCGGTGCCGGCGAGGGCGTCGAGGTCGTCGTCGAGCTGGGCGAGGAGCTGGGGTCGGACGCGTTCCTGCACGGCAGCGTGACCGGCGGCGCCGCCGGCGACCTGCTGGTGGCCCGGGTCGACCCCCGCAACCCGCCGCGCAAGGGCGAGAAGGTCACCCTGGCGCCGACCCCGGAGCAGCTGCACTGGTTCGACGCCTCGACCGGCGCCCGCGTCGCGGGCTGACCCCCCGGCGGGGTCCGGAGCTCGCCCCGGTCAGGCGACGGGGAACACCACGACCGGACCGCGTACGCCGACCTTGACGACGGAGCCGACCTCGGGGAGCGGGTGCCCCGGCGTCCGGGCGGTGGCCGAGGCGCCGGCGCCCAGGTCCAGCCGCAGCAGCGCGTCGTGGCCGTAGAACTCGCGGTGCGACACCACGGCGCTGACCGAGGCCAGGTCGGTCGCGTCGAACTCGAGCTGCTCGGGCCGTACGACGACCGCCACGGGTCCGTCGGCCAGGGAGTCGGTGCTGAGCGTGCCCAGGGGTGAGGTGACAGCGCCGCGCGAGCAGCTGCCGGACAGCACGATGGTCTCGCCGACGAAGGTCGCGACGCCGAGGTCGGCCGGCTGGGCGTAGACCGACCAGGGGTCGGCCGCCTGCACGACCCGCCCGTCCCGGACGACGGCGACGAGGTCGGCGACCGACAGCGCCTCCTGCTGGTCGTGGGTGACGAGCACGGCCGAGGCCCCTGCCGCCTGCAGCGAGGCGCGCACCTCGGCGCGGACGGTCGCGCGCAGCCCGGCGTCGAGGGCGGAGAACGGCTCGTCCAGCAGCACCAGGGAGGGCCCGGGTGCCAGGGCGCGGGCGAGCGCGACCCGCTGCTGCTGCCCGCCGGAGAGCTCGTGCGGCATCCGGTCGCCGTAGCCGGAGAGCCCGACCAGCTCCAGGACCTCGTCGGGCCGGGTCCCGCGCCGCTCCGCGCGGGCCAGCCCGAACGCGACGTTGTCGTGCACCGACAGGTGCGGGAACAGCGCGCCCTCCTGGGGCACGATCCCGACCCGGCGGCGCTCGGGGGGCAGGTGCCGGCCCGGCCCCTCGACGAGCTGGCCGCCCACCACGACGGTCCCGGCGTCGGCCCGCTCGAAGCCCGCGACCAGGCGCAGCAGGGTGGTCTTGCCGCAGCCCGACGGGCCCAGCAGGGCGACCAGCGACCCGGTCGGGACGTCGAGGTCCAGGCCGGACAGCACGGGGGAGTCGAACGCCTTGGACAGCCCGCGGACCTCGAGGGCGTTCACGACCGGCCCCGGTCCAGCGCGCCGGTCCGCACGCCGAGCAGGTAGGTCGGCACGGCGGACAGCACGACGAGCAGCGCGGCGTAGGGCGCGGCGGCGGAGTAGGCGGCGACTCCGGTCTGGGTCCACATCTCGGTCGCCAGTGTCGCCGATCCCAGCGGCTGCAGCAGCAGGGTGGCCGGCAGCTCCTTCATGCAGGTCAGGAAGACCAGCACCGCCCCCGCGCCGATGCCGGGTGCGGCCAGCGGCAGGGTGACCCGGCGCAGGACGGCCAGCGGCCGGGCGCCGGAGGCCCGAGCGACCTCCTCGAGCCCCGGCGGGGACTGCGCGGCCGAGGCCCGTACCGCCCCCACCGCGAGCGGGAGGAACAGCACGACGTACGCCAGCACGAGCACGGGGGTGCGCTGGTAGAGCGGGAAGGCGTAGCGCACGGCCAGGAAGACGAGCGAGAAGGCGACGACGATCCCGGGCAGGGCGTGGCCGCACCAGGCCGCCCGCTCGAGCAGCTGCGGGAGCCGGCCGCCGCGGCGGGCGGCCAGCACGCCGACGG
>JBKKBU010000006.1:0-8803 GCA_046713755.1 Mycobacteriales bacterium | reverse complement strand
TGCCAGCCCGACGCATCGCGGAACACGACGACGGCGTAGGCGTCGTAGTCCGCCACGCGTGCTCCCCTCCAGGACTGGTCGATGACCGGGTTCGCGCCGAACTCTTCCAGACCCGGCCACCGGCTGGGAAGCGCGGGTTCACGGCGGGTCGCCAGCGGGTAGGCGAGGAGCAGACGAGACGACCGACGCTCCCCGGAGGAGAACCCACATGTCTGAGCGCAACACCGTTGCCCACGCCCTGCACGACCTCGGCCTCGCCGCCTGGTTCGGCGGCTCGTTGATGGGGGCCATCGGCGTCAACGGGGCTGCCAATGACGTTGACGACCCGCGCCAGCGCGCGCGCGTCGCGAACGCCGGGTGGGGTCGCTGGACGCCGTTCAACCTGGCCGCGATCGGCGCCCACCTGGTCGGCGGCGCCATCCTGGCCAAGGAGAACAAGGGCCGCGTGGTCGCCCAGAAGGGCGTCCTCGCCAACACCGTGGTCAAGACCGGCCTTACCGGCGGCGCGCTTGCCGCGACGGCGTACGCCCGCTTCCTCGGTCAGAAGATGATGAACGCCGGCGACGTGCCCGTGGGCGGCGCGACCGACCCGCTGGCGTCCACGCCGGCCGAGGTGGCCAAGGCACAGAAGCAGCTCGCCGCTCTCCAGTGGGCCATCCCTGGCCTGACGGGCGCCATGCTGGCGTCGTCCTCGCTCCACGAGGAGCAGCAGCGCCCGTCGCAGGTGCTGTCCGGCGTCGTCAAGGGCCTGCCTGCCCGCGCCGGCGCCACCGCCGCCGTGGCAGGGACCATGGCCGCCGGCAAGGCCACTGAGCTCGGACACAAGGCCATCGACCGCGTCAAGGACGCCGTCTGACCGACTGACGTACGACGCCCCGGTCCGCCTGGCGCGGGCCGGGGCGCTGTCGTGCCATCAGGACTTGGCGGGGGCCTTCTTGGCGGGGGCCTTCTTGGCGGGGGCCTTCTTGGCGGGGGCCTTCTTGGCGGGGGCCTTCTTCGCCGGGGCCTTCTTCACCGGCGCCTTCTTCACCGGCGCCTTCTTCACCGGCGCCTTCTTCACCGGCGCCTTCTTCACCGGCGCCTTCTTCACCGGCGCCTTCTTCACGGCGGTTGACGCCGCAGGGCTCGCGGGCCGGGACACCACCGCCGGGGCCGGCGCAGCAGGTGCAGCAGGCGCGCCCCTTTCGGACTTCTTCAACAGATCGGTGACCTTCGCGGCGGCGCGCATCGCGCTCTTGGCAGCGCTCTCGGCCCGCTCCACGGCCTTCTTCAGAGCCGCCCTGTCATCCCGCTTGCCGCCCATGTCGGTGTCCCGTCTGTTACGCCACCGCCCTCGCGGTGGGCCATGCCCAGACTCTAGGCCGAGTCGGCACACCGCCGTACGCTCAAGGCATGACACTGCCCAGGCTCGGTACGGCCACGCTCGAGCAGACCCGGACCGATCCGCAGCTCGATGACGGCGACGACGAGCGCTTCAGCCACTTCGTCAAGAAGGACAAGATCGTGGCGTCCGCCGTCGAAGGGACGCCGGTCACGGCGCTCTGCGGCAAGGTGTGGATCCCCAGCCGCGACCCGCAGAAGTTCCCCGTGTGCCCGAAGTGCAAGGACATGATGGACCTGCTGCACAGCTTCGACGGCGGCAACGACGATCCCGGCTCGGGCAGCTAGAGCGGACCAGGCGCACCGAGCAGTCGCCCGCGGCCGAGGGTGGCACCGAGGTCGGTGGCGACACCCCGCAGGATCGGACTGTCGACGCCGATGGCCAGCACATCAACGCCTTGGCCGTTGGCCCAGTCCAACAGGACCTTGACGCCGTCGGCCGTCCCGACTGTGCTGCGCCCCGGGCGGGTGAGGTCAAGCTTGATGACGTCGGGGCGCAGCTCGGACAGGCGGGTCAGCGCCGCCGGGTCGGCCGCCACCAGATCGGCGACGTCATCCAGGACGATGCGCCAACCCCAGCCGCGAAACTCCGCCACAGCAGCGGCGAGATCGCTGCGCCCGAAGGCAGCCAAGGGGATCTCCGCAGCGACCTTGACCGCCCGCCTGCCGCGACCGAACGCCGTGGCGAGCCGCGGTGGGCAGGCACTGCCGTAGGTCTCTGGCTCTGGGGTCAGGAACAGCTCGGTCGAGCTCCCCGCCTCGATGAGCACGTCGAGTGCGAGACAGCGAAATGCCCAGTCCAACCGCTCGACGAGGCCAGTGGCCTGCGCGCTCTCGAGCAGAGCCAGAGTGCTGGACAGGGCCGTGCCGCTCTGACCACGACCGGTGGCCTTCAGCCCGACCAGGTCATCGCCACCCTCCACCGGGAGGAGGCGACGGACCGGTTGGAAGTCGGGTCCGAGTCGACGTGGGTCGTCGATGAGGTCCTCGAGCAGGGCGCGGTTGCGCCGCAGCTCGTCGGTCGTGTCGAGCAAGGTCATGAGCCTGCACTCGGCAGGTCACCCTCCGGACCTGAGGCCGCTACGGTGAGAACGTGGAGCAGCCCGACCCGGATCAGCCGAACGACGTCGACCCCCTGGTCACGGTGTACTTGCGCGACACTCCGGTGCGCATCTGGAAGCGCTGCGCGGAGCATCACGACGAGGTGATGCGCGAGATGGCGCTGCTCGCCCTCGCACCAGAGTCCGCCCACGACCTGCCGACGCGCCTCGTCGAGCTGGTGGACCTGCTCGGCCGGCGCTACGCGGGCGCATCAGCTCGGCAGGAGGCAGAGCGCGACACCGCCCTGGCGGCCGGCATCGACCGCATCGACATCAGCTTCGAGGTCCCAGCGTCGGCGGGACAGGCAGCGCTCGCGCTCGGATCCATGATGCGCGAGGTCGAGGAGTACTGCCGAACCGGTAACCGGCTGCTGACCCTCGCCCAGCCGCAGCTGCAGGCCGACTTCAACGCGTGGTACCTCCACCAGTTCAGCGCGCAGGTGGGTGGGGCGGACCCCACCCCCTGGCCGGGACCCTGGGACTAGAGGCTCACTCCCACGAGCACCGGCTCGGGCACCAGCGCTATGCCGAACCGTTCGTGCACGGCATCGCGGATCAGCCGGGCGGCGCGGATCAGGTCTGCTGTCGATCCGCCACCACGGTTGACGAGCGCCAGGACGTGCTTGCTTGAGATACCGACCGGCCCCGGCAGGTCACCCTTGCAAAACCCTGCCTGCTCGATCAGCCAGGCCGCCGAGACCTTCGCGGCACCCCCGTTCTCCTGGTACGACGGGACGGACACTCCGATCGGCAGGCGGTCGATCAGGGCTGCCAGTTGCTCAGCGCTGAGCACCGGGTTGGTGAAGAAAGATCCGGCGCTGCGACTGTCGGGGTCCGACGGGTCGAGGACCATGCCCTTGGCTCGTCGCAGGGTCAGCACCGCCTGCCGGGCCTCCGCCAAGGGGGCGCTCTCGCCGACCGCGATGGACAGTGCGTCGGCCAGCTCGGCGTAGCGCACCGGTGTCGACAGCGGGCCCGGAGCCAGCTGGAAGGCCACGGACAGCACGACCCAGCGCCCCGCCTCCGCTTTGAACCTGCTCATCCGGTAGCTGAACCGGCACTCCTCCGGTGTCAGAGTCACGACCTCGTCCGCCACTCGGTCGTAGGCCCGCACTGACGTGACGGTCTGCGCGACCTCCTGGCCATAAGCGCCGACGTTCTGCACCGGAGTTGCCCCGACGCGGCCGGGGATGCCGGACAGGCACTCCATGCCGGCCAGCCCCTGTTCGACGGTCGTCCTGACGAGGTCGTCCCAGTCGACCCCAGCGGCCACCTCGACCCGATCGCCGACCACGCTCACGTCCCGATTGGCGACCAGCACCACCGTCCCCGGGAAGCCCGCGTCGGAGACGACGAGGTTGCTGCCTCCGCCGACCACGAGCACCGGCTCCCCCGCAGCATCCAGATCGCGCACGGTCTCGACCAGCTGCTCTTCGGTGGTCGCTTCGACCCAACGCGCAGCCGGTCCCCCGAGCCCGAGGGTCGTCAGGTCGGACAGCAGCACGGGCACCGCGTCAGGTTAGGCGCAGGTGAGGGAAGGCCCGTCGTCACACGGGGTCGAGCACCGGCAACCGCTGCTGCCGATGGCGCACCACATCGACGGTGAAGACCAGCAGGCCCGCCCAGACCATGGCGAAGCCCACCAGGCGGAGCAAGGGAAGCGGCTCGCCGAGGACGAGCACGGCAAGGAGGAACTGCATGGTCGGGGTGACGTACTGCAGCAGGCCGAGCGTCGTGAGTGGGACGCGGGTCGCGGCTGCCCCGAAGAGCAGGAGCGGGATCGCGGTCACGACCCCGGCGCTCATCAGCAGCAGTGCATTGCCGGCACCCGCTGACCCGAAGACCAGATCACCCCGTACGCCGAGCACCGCGAGGTAGCCAGCCGCCAGCGGCGCCAGCACGGCGGTCTCCACCGCCAAGCCCGCCACTGCCCCCACTCCTGCCGTCTTCTTCAGCAGGCCGTAGCCGCCGAAGGAGAGGGCGAGCACCAACGCGATCCACGGCGGCCCCCCGTTCTGGACGGTGAGCACCAGGACAGCGAGGCCCGCCGCACCGATCGCCACCCACTGCGTGGGCCGCAACCGCTCCTTGAGCACGACTACGCCGAGCAGCACGGTGACGATGGGATTGATGAAGTAGCCCAGCGAGGTCTCGACCACCTGGCCGTGCGTGACGCCGTAGATGTAGGTGAACCAGTTGGCCCCGATGAGGACGGCGGCCAGGCTCAGCCGGCCGAACCGGCGCGGGTCGTGGAGCACCTCGCGGAGCTCGGCGGCGCGGCGGGTGAAAGCCAACAACGCACCGACGACGAGCAGCGACCACAGCACCCGGTGGGACAGGACCTCGACCGCCCCGGCCGGATCGAGCAACGGCCAGTAGAGCGGAAACAGCCCCCACAGCAGGTAGGCACCGGCCCCGAGGAAGACGCCTCGCCGGGTGTCGACCACGACCCCACGCTAGCGTCGGGAACGGCCACGGCGGACCCGATCGGACCTCAGTGGTCGCGGCGGGGCGCGCTGATGTCGTTGCTGACGCGGGCGCGCGCCTCGGGACCGAGCGTCGCCGCGTCTTGCGGATCGCGGATGACGGCGCGCTTGTCCCGAGAGCGGATCGACCCCTTCAGCACCTTCACGGGTTCGGCCAGCTCGCAGCCGAACTTCTCGAAGTAGTGCAGCCGCCGCACTTCACCGCCGTACGGACCCCCGCTGTCCCACGGGCGGGTCGGCCGCGTCGCGCTGCCGCGTCCGGGGCAGGTGCCCCACCTCGGCAGCGACCTCGCGGGAGCTGCCGAGCACCAGCAGGAGGAGCAGCACCCCGTAGACCGGCAGGTGGCCAGCCAGCTCCTCGACGCCGAACAGGGCGATGGTCAGGGTGAAGGGAACGGCGGCGACGAGTGCCACGACCTGGGGCGCTGCACCTGACAGGACGAGCAGACCGAACAGCACCTCGACCAGCCCCGCGATGACGGCGAAGGCGACTGCACCGATCCCGAAGGGCGCGAGCACCTGCAGCAGCGGCTGCTGGTCGAGCATGGCCGCCGCCATGGCAGGGTTCGCCAGCTTCTCGATGACAGCCAGCACGATGAGTGTCCCTGCGGTGCCGGCGCGAAGCAGCAGCAGGGCGGGTCGCAGCCGCAGCGATGGCAGCTGCACGCGGCCCCCCATCGTCCGCTCCGGTGGCAGCAGGACGAGATAGCCAGCAACACCCAGCAGCACCAGGCTGGACAGCAGCGTGAGGACTCCGGTCAGCGCGAACAAGACGGGGCCGGCAGCAACCACCAGCAGGGCAGCAGCGCGCACCGCCACTCCGAGGAGGAGCAGCACACCGGCCACGACCTGCGGTGCCAGCAGCAGCGTGCCGACCACGTCGTCGCCAACCGCCGCGGCCGGATCGACGACGGAGCGCTGCCAGGCGAGCAGCAGCAGACTGGCACCCAGGTGGACAGCGAGCAGCCGTGAGGTCCACGGCATCAGTCGCCGGACGAACGCGGGCATCGGCAGCTCAGGTGTCGGGAGACGGGCGGCGACTGCTCGCCATGCCAACGCCACCACGACCACCGCGACGAGCCCCAGCACCACGGCCGGTCGCCCGAGCGCAGACCAGTCGAGCGGATAGCGATCCGGGTGGTCCACGAACCAGGTCTCATGCGATACGGGCAGGGCGGACATCGACGGACCTTCGCTCGACGGCAGGGAGGACCCCCTCAGTCGACCGGTCCGGTGCCGGGTTCGACAGGGTCACTCGCCCGTGCCCCACCAGGACCAAGGTCCCTGCTGGTGGAGGCAGGATGTACGCCATGACGCTTCCGCCGCTGCCGGCATCGCAGCCGCCGGACCGCTGGTGGCACCGCTCGGCCAACCGAGTGGGCGCGCTGCTCGGGGTCGGGGCGCTCGCCGAGGCGGTGCTGCTGGTCGCCGGCGTCAGCGGCGTCGAACTGCTGGTCGTGCCTACGGTGGCCGTGGGAGCCGCCGTCGCGCTGGGCCGACCGCGCCCGCCGGTCGAGCCGGCGGTCGCAGCGGCACTGTCGGCGCGCGAGCGACGCACCCGGGCACGGACTCTCGTGGCTTCGGACCCGGCGCTGGCTCGCGAGCTGTCGGTCGGTCGGCCCGGCGTGGGCGACTACGACGACGGTGGGCTGCTCGACCTCAACAGCTGCGGCACCGGCGACCTCGTCGACCTGGGGCTGTCCCAGACCGAAGCTGCCGCGGTCCTGGAGGTGCGCGCCAGCCGGGGCCGGCTCTTCGGCGTCGAGGACCTCGTGGTCCACGGCCCGCTCAGTTCCGAAGCCGCCGACCTGCTCCGCGAGCGGGCCGTCTTCCTCTGACCGTCACACCAGGTGTGACGATGCGGCAACAGCGCCACGTGACACTGTTCGCACGCTCACGAGCCCCCGCGGCCGTGACCGCGGCACCGGCCGCATGCCCGGCACCGCGACACAGCTGGCGCGGGAGGCAGCCGCGAGGTAGTTGACGACCACGCCACCTCCCCGGTCGGGCGTTACCGCGGGGATCATGCGCAGCCCGCTCAGCACCAGCGGGATCACGGGAGCAGGAGCGACGACGCGGCGGCGACGGTCCGGCAGCACGAGCATGAGCGTCGTCAGTCCTCCGCAGAGCAGCCCGAGCGGCAGCGGCTGGGCCAACCAGGCGAAGGCCTCGCCACCCTTGGCGGTCGTCCATGTCATCTCGCCCACGATGTCGCTGTCGCGCGGCGTCCAGGGGTCAGCCGCCGCGCGGTTGTCGCCCTGAGTGGTCCAGCCGCGGCGGCCGTCACCGGCCGTGAGTCGATGGATGACGACGTTGCGCTCGCCGAACTGACCGTCCGGCACCCGGTAGGCGACCACGTCACCTACGGCGTACGACGACCGCTTGCGTACGACGACGAGGTCCCCGGTGTGCAACCCCGGCTCCATGGAGGAGCCGGAGACCCGCACGTAGGCGACTGGGCCTCCGATCGGCTGCGGCCACACCTGCCAGAGCAGCGCGGCCACCACGGCGTAGCCGAGCCAGCGCAGCACCGTCCACGGGGACGCGCCCTCCACGCGCACGGGAACCGGGACGTACGACGACGTGGCTCGGACCCGGTCGGTCACAGCGACCGTCAGGTCGGTGCCAGCCGCCATCAACGCGGTGCTCACCACTGCACCGCCGTGGGCCCCGCTGCGGTACCGCGCGCGATCGAGAAGCCGTTGGTGTCGACGGTCACCGCTGCCTCGGGAGTCCAGGTCAGGGAGGTCGCGACGCCAGGGTTCGCGACCGGAGCCGTGCGGGTTCCGAAGACCAGGGCCACCGTGGCCGAGGTGGTCGACCACGTCAGGGTCGCTGTCGAGCCCGTGAAGTCGACCCCGCCGGCCGTCACGTGTAGCGCAGTGCCGGTGTCGACCCTGCCGAGGCGTAGCCCGCTGCCGCAACCAGGCACGGGCGCCAGGTCGACGGTGACGACGTCGTTGCCGGTAGCGCCTGCACCGTCGAGCAGCCGCACCGTCAGGCCGCCGACGGACTGCGGTCCCGGCGTGTTCGTCCAACCGCTGCAGATCGAGCTGGCGCGCAGGCTTCCGGCGTAGGTCAGGAGGGTGCTGTCCCCCTGGTCGATCTTGCCTCTACCGCCGCCCCTGTCGTCGATGGTGCGCACTGCTGCGGCGTAGAGCGACGGGGCGGGCACAGCCGCCACCGTCAGCGAGCTGCTCGTCAACCCGATCGGCGCCGACCAGACGGCACTGGGCAGCAGGAGTGCCGCCACGCCGAGGCCGATCGCCGCGGGACGCCTCATCGGCCGACTGCCGAGACGTGCACCGTCACGACGTCCGCGGCCGCAGGAGCCGCAGACAGCGTGGTCACCACGACGGTCGACCCGGTCGACGTCACCGGACCGCCGGTCGCCAAAGCCGCCCCGCTGGCGGACACGAGGGCGATCCGCAGTCGGGCCCCCACGCACGATGCCGGCAGGCCGTCGAGGGTCACCGACGTGACAGCTCCGGACACCAGGTCGTAGGAAGGTCGCACCAGGCTCAGGTTGCCGCAGTCGCCGACCCGGGCCGTGCCCGCGCCCAGCGTGCTGGTGAGACCGGTCGGAGCCGCCGTGGCGCCGATCGCGAGCGCGATCACCGCGGCCCCCGACACGGCGACGAGCGCCACCCCCCGACGGATCGGGGTGGTGGCGCTCGGACCCGTGCCGAAGCGCATCGGCTATCCGCTGATGACGACGGCAAGCCCATCCACGGCGGACGCGAGGACCGGCGTGGCGGAGGCGGCTGTCACGGCATGCGCCGCGGCGTCGATGGTGCCGCTGGCGGTGGCGAGGACCGTCGTGCCGCTCAGCAGGGT
>JBKKBU010000005.1:0-6512 GCA_046713755.1 Mycobacteriales bacterium | reverse complement strand
GGCCAGCGCCACCGGGCGACACCCGTCGGCACCTACCGGTTTGTCGTGGCCGGTCAGTCACGCACGGCTGCGGGCGACCGCGTCACCCCGTACGACTTCACCAGTGCGCCGTTCGAGGTCAAGCCCTGGGACGGCTTGACGGTCGACGCCATCTCGCTCGCGGCGGACGGATCCGTGGCCGTTGCCGTCGGCCCGTCCACGACGGAGGCGTTCGACGGCCGGGTGCACGCCTACGGGCCGATCGACTACCCGGACGGCTGGGACTGGGAGAAGGCCATCCAGTCCGTGGCCGACCAGCGCCTGAAGACGGAGAAGGGCGCCTTCGGGGAGCACGGCAAGCGCATCTACTATCGCTACCGCTCCGGCACGCAGGACGATCAGGCCTACTGCCTGTTCTGCCGCTTCCATCCGTGGCAGGAGTCCGGTGGGCCGGCGGGGGGCACCTTCACCATTGAGCGCCGCAGCGGTTTAATCGAACGGTGGCCCGCTGTGGTCTCGGGCGGGCGCTTGGTAGCAGTACCGCCTAAACGGGGCGACGCACTGCGACCGGGCGACCGGGTCCGGGTGGCAGCCGGCGACGTCGTGGACGCATGGGGTAACACCAACGCCACAGGTTCGTCTGACGTGATCGTGGCGCCCCCCGGGCAACGCTGACGATCTCTTCAGGTGCAACTGGAGAGCCGTCCAACCTGCGCGGGGCTTCGACACCCGAGCGACGCTCTGTCGGGTCGACACTCGATGGCACCCGAGACAACTCACACCTGCGGGCCCGGGCGGTCGGTCAGGCCAGGCTGAGGAAGAGCTTCTCCATCTGGGCGACGTCGAGCTCGGCATCGTCGCCTCCTTCGAGGAGGCATTGCTTGAGGCCGCTGGCGACGATCGTGAATCCCGCCTTGTCCAACGCGCGCGAGACTGCGGCGAGCTGTGTGACGACGTCCTTGCACTCCCGGCCCTGTTCGAGCATGCGGATGACGCCGGCGATTTGGCCCTCGGCGCGGCGCAGCCGGTTGATGGTGGCCTTGACGGCGTCGTCGTCGAGTTGCATGCGGGTCTCCTGGTTCATGGCTCCGGTTACGGGCGCTGTGGGGTCAACAATGCAGGACCGGTGGTGCTTCCGGTCGCCAGGACACGGTGGAGCTGGCAGCCTGCCGCACCCGTGATAGTCGCGACAACGACGATCGCGGCACGTGGCCCGAGCAGGTCAGTGGTCCCGCCGGCCACCAGGGCGCCTGCGACATAGCCGAGGTCACGCCACAGGCGGTAGACGCCGACGGACCCCGCTCGGGCGGTGGGCTCGACGAGATCGGTGATGGTGGCGAGCAGGGTCGGATAGACCAAGGCCGTTCCGAGACCGAGCAACGCGGAGGCCGTAGCAGCGAGCGGCAGCCCGGCGTCCGGTACGAACCCGAGTAGGGCGATTGTCTGCAGGGCGAAGCCAGCGGTGAGCAGTGGTCGGCGCCCGGCCCGGTCCGAGAGGGCCCCGGTGGCGAGTTGGCCGACACCCCACACGGCCGGGTAGAGGGCGGCAACCAGCGCGACGTCGGTGCCTGGAAGTCCTCGCGACAGGAGCAGCAGCGGTAGCAGCGCCCAGGCGTAAGCGTCGTTGAGGTTGTTCGCGAGACCCGCGGCGCTGATCGCGGACAGGCGCCGGTCGGCGTAGGTGCCGGCGCGCCACGCCGCTGTCCAGTGCGCGGGTTCAGCCGGCGGCCTGCCGGCCTGCTCCAGCGCGACGTGCGCCGCCGTGTCCCGGACGGTGAGGGAGAGCAGGAACCCCAGGGTGACGAGAACGGCGAGCAGCACGAACGGCGCGGTCCGCGGGCCGTGGTCGACGGCGAGGGTGCCGGCGACGTAGGCGGCGATGGCGACCGCGCCGTAGCCGGCCGCTTCGTTGAGACCGAGCGCGAGGCCGCGGCGGTGCGGGCCGGCCAGGTCGATCTTCATCACGACGGTCGTCGACCAGGTCAGGCCTTGGCTGACTCCCAAAAACAGGTTCGCCACGATGACCCACGTCCAGGAGTCCGCAAACACCAGCAGCGCCGGTACCGGAAAGGCAACCGCCCATCCGATGAGCAGGAGCCGCCGGCGCCCGACCGTGTCGGCGAGGGCACCCGCGGCGAGGTTCGCCAGGGCCTTGGACAGCCCGAACGCCAAGACGAATCCGGTCAACACCGTCGCGCCGGTGATGTGAAAGGCGCGGTCGGCGAGCAGGGGTACGGCGGTGCGTTCGACGCCCACGGCTGCGCCCACAAACCCGTTGATGACGACCAGAAGCGAGAACTGGGCCAGGTTGGCGCGCAGCCCGAGCCGTACGTCTTGCCTGGGTGTCATCTCAGGGAGATGCGGCACGGAGCTGTCCGGACCTGGGACGGGAGCGGACTGGCCGGGTCACGCCGTCACGGGCTCGGACATAGGGAGGTCGGCATCGCCGGCGTGGGCGAAGTCGTCGTCGATCGCGATGACGTCTTTGCCGGCGGCGTCGAGCAGCGATGCGGCGATCGAGGCTCGAAAGCCGCTGGCGCAGTGCACCCAGACCGGTCCGTCGGGCACATCATCCATGCGTCCGGGCAGGGAGTGCAGCGGGATGTGCAGGGCGTCGACGAGGTGGCTGTCCTGCCATTCGGCGTCGCGGCGGACGTCCAGGACGTGCACGGTGCCGTCCCGTCGCGCCTGCGCGAGGTCGGTGAAGGTGGCGGTCTGGTAGCTGGCGAGGGGGTGCCCGCAGGCGAGCTGCTCGACGGGCGCCGTGGTCTGCGCTGCTGGGCGGTCGATCCCGATCCGGACGAGCTCGCGTTGGACCTCAGCCACTTGCTCCGCACTGGTGCCGATCAAGGTCAGCGGCGTTCCCCACGGGATGAGCCAGCCCAGGTGGGTCACCAGGTCGCCGGTCGCGTCGAAGGAGAAGGTGCCCGGGACATGACCACGGGCGAAGGCGGTGCGATCGCGCAGGTCCACCACCCACTCGCCGGCCTTGATCCGCCGGTGCACTTCGGTGGCGTCGGCTTCGGCGACGGGTGACAGGTCGACCGGGGCGGGACCAGTCAGGTTCATCGGCCCCATGTGTGCGTAGTAGGCCGGATAGGCGTCGAGACCGGCGAGCAGCGTCTCGACGAAGTGGTCCTCTTCCTGCGTCAGCGCGGGGTTCTGCAGCCGCTGTTGTTCGATCGTGGACGCGGTGCCCGATGTCGGTGTGGCGGAGCAGAAGCTCCCGAAACCGTGGGTGGGGAGAACCGCGGTGCCGTCCGGCAGCTCGCGTGCCAGGCGCCGGACCGAGGCGTGCTGCGCCCGCGTCAGAGCCAACGTGGCGTCCGGGCCGACGAGGTCGGTGCGTCCGACCGCTCCGAACAACATCGACCCACCGGTGAACACGAACGACGGCGTGTCGCCGGTTCCGACCGCGAAAGCGACGTGGTGGTGGGTGTGCCCGGGCGTGCCGATCGTCCGGATCGTCATTGTCCCGACGGTGCGCACGTCCTCGTCGCAGACCTCGGTCCGCTCGTAGGACACCTGCGCCTCGCAGGGCATCAGGTACGCGGCGTCGCTGCGGCGGGCCAGCTCGAGCCCGCCGCTGATGTAGTCGTTGTGGGCGTGCGTCTCCGCGACAGCAGCGAGACGCAGGCCGCGCTCGTCGAGGACCGCCTGGACCCGGTCGATGTCGCGCTGCGGGTCGACGACGAGTGCATGTTGACCGTCGTCGACGACGTAGCTGCGATCGCCGAGCGTCGGGGTCTCGATGATCGTGACGGTCAGGCCGCCCCGCTCCAGGGTGTCGTTCATGTCGGACCTCTTCCTACTGATGGCCAGACCGCCGGTTCCACCGGCCGGTCGCGTGAGCGGATCTCGTCAGCGCCGCAAGATTCCCCAGCGCCGGTCCCGCGTAGGAGCGGCCGCGGCGACGCTGGACCCGGTGCTGTCGCAGACGCATCGCTGCGCTGCCGGCACCTTTCCCATCACCTGCTTCACGTGCGCACCGCACCCTGACCACGTCGTCTTTCCACACTTCTTGCACATCGCTGGACTGCACATGCTTTTGCTCCTCGTGTCGAGAGTGGGGATGAGCTAGTGGCTGAAGGTGATGTTCGGCAGCACCCTGCGCAGCCACCGTGGGGTGGCCCAGGCGGCGTTGCCGGTGAGTCGGAGCAGGACCGGCAGCAGCAGCAGGCGGATCAGTGCGGCGTCGAGCAGTACGGCGACCCCGAGGATGATCCCCATCTCCTTGGGTGGAAGCGGCTCGGACAGGGAAAAGGTGAAGAAGACCGCGACCATGACGCCGGCGGCGGCGAAGATCGTCCTTCCGCTGTGCGCGACTCCGCCGATCATCGCCTCCTTCGCATCGCCGCTTCTCTCCCAGTGCTCCTTGGCGCTGGCGAGCAGGAAGACGGTGTAGTCCATCCCGATCGCGAAGATCATGGCGAAGAAGAACACCGGCGCCCAGGCGTTGAGGAAGCCTTGTGATTCGAATCCGAGCAGGCCGGAGCCGATTCCTTCGTCGAAGATCAGCCGGGCGACACCGAATGCTGCGGCTGTTGCGAGGAGATTGGTGATCACCCCGAGTGCGGAGATCAGGGGGGCCTGCAGGGCGATGAGCAGCAGCAGGAAGCCCAGGGTGAGCACGACGCCGATGACCAGTGGCGCTTTGTCCTTGAGCAGCCTCTCCAGGTCGTAGTTCTCTGCGGCGGCGCCACCGATGAGGACGTCGGCGGGTAGCTCGCTGCGCAGTCGGTTGATCGTGGCGCCTGTCTCGGGGGCGGACGGGTCGGTGCTGGGGACGGCTTGAACCAGGACCATGTCGCCGCTGCCTGCGACGGCCGGCATGACCTGGGCGATGCCGCTGTCGGCGTTGAGGACCGCCGCGGCCGCCGCGGCGTCGTCCCGCGGCGCGACGATCTGCAGCATGCCGGGCGCACCAGCTCCGAACGCTTCGGTGACCAGCGCGTAGCCGACCCGGCTGGACTCGTCTTCGGGGACGACCTTGATGCTCGGCATCCCGGTGCGCAGCCCGATCACGGGCAGCGCCAGTGCCACCAGGACGACCAGTGCGACGGCGCCGTACGCAAAGGGCTTGCGCCACAGGCGCTCCGCCCATGCCGCGAACTTCGGCGAGCGGTGCTCACCTGCGTGCACCCAGGGCAGTGAGAGGGCATCGACGCGGTCACCGAGGCGGGCCAGGACCGCCGGTAGCAGGGTGAGGGTTGCGGCCAGGACGAAGACGACGGCGAGCATGATTCCCAGGGCCATGGACTGGACCGCGGGGGAGGGGACGAGCATTACCGCGGACAGGCTGATCAGCACGGTCAGGCCGCTGAACAGCACGGCCTTGCCGGCGGTTTCCATGGTTTCCGCGACAGCTTCGACGACGTTCTCGGATTGACCGAAGTGCGCCGCTCGGAAGCGCACGACGAGGAACAGGGCGTAGTCGATGCCGAGCGCGAGCGCGAACATCAGCGCGAAGTTCATCGCCCAGATCGAGATGTCGCCGACCAGCGAGCCGAGGTACAGCGAGCCGGCGGCCGCGACCAGGCCGATGATCGTCAACATCAGCGGCAGTCCGGCCGCGACGAGCGACCCGAAGGCCAACACCAGGATGCCGAGCGTCACCGGCCAGGAGATGAGCTCGCTCTTGATCATCGCGTCGCGGTTGGCGGTGTTGAAGTCACTCCACAACACCGAGCTGCCGGTCATCGCAACCTCGACCCCGCTGCCACTCAAAGCTCGGAGCGGGTCCTTGAGGTCATCGGCCGCGCGGACCATCTCGTTGGTGTTCGGATCGGCGGCCCCGGCTTGGATGACCGCGACAGTGCCGTCCCGCGAGATGGACAGTCCCGGCTGTGGCGGAACGACCTGGGAGACCCGACTGTCGGCCTGGAGCACGGCGATGGCCTCGTCGATGACCCGCTGACCCTCACCGGCCGTCACCGGCCCGACCTTCGACGCCACCACGACCTGCAGCGCCGAGCTCGACAGACCACCGAACTGCTCCTGCACGATGTCGCGGGCCTGCACCGAGTCCGAGCCCGTGGCCTCCCACCCGGCACCGGCGAGCGCGTGCTCGACCTTCGGCGCGAACGCCCCGAGCCCAACGATGATCAGGAGCCAGACGGCAAGCACGACCCGGAAGTGCGTCGCGGTCCACACGCCCAACCGACCCAGCAGGCCAAAGCGGCGCTGAGTAGCGAGTGCTTCCGCTGCGGCCGGCTCGGGCTGTGGCGTCGCGCTTCGGGGGCGAGCAGTGGTGTCGTCGGTCATCTGGAGTCCTTTGAGTGAAGGCCCACGCCAGGCGCAACTGGCGGCGGGTGCCGGTACTGCCACTGTCCAACACAATACCCCCCTAGGTATTTCCTCCTACGGTTCAACATGGCGTGCCCGACACCCGCGCGAGGGTGGACCGTCCCGGTCTTGCCTGGGACCTTTGTGTACCCTAGGGGGTATCTGGCACAGGTCAGAATGCGGCGAGGAGGTACGTCAAGGTGGATGCGTGCAGCGCGACGACCTGTGCCTGGTCCAGGGAGCGGGTC
>JBKKBU010000004.1:0-6427 GCA_046713755.1 Mycobacteriales bacterium | reverse complement strand
CGCGGGGGGCCCGCCCGGCCGCCCGCGCCCGCCGCCGGCGGCCCCGCGGGGCGCGCGGACGACCGGGGGGCCCGCCCGGGCGCCGCCGCCTGCGCGGCCGGGGTGCTCCGGGCCCACCCCCCGGCCCCCGTGCGGCTGACTGGCCCCACCACCGCCGGCGCTGGGGCGCATTCACTGCCGCCGCTCGCGACCGGACCCTCGAAGGCACGGCTTTGGCAGCCGCGCCGCGCCGCGGCACTCGGCGGCGCTGGTGCACTCGCGCTGCTGCTGGCCGCTGCGGTCGGCTGGGCGTCCGGGCAGCGGTCGGCAGATCCGAAGAGTCCAGCCCTGCCCCCGACCACCATCGCTGCGACGAGCGCTGCGACGGAGGCGCCGTCATCCACGCCCAGTCGCGGGGACCCGACGGCACCGAGCGATTGGCGCCCGGTCGTCGAGCACCTCGACGCGGTCCGGGCGAGGGCGTTCGAACGCGCAAATGTCTCCGTGCTTGCGGCAGTCTGGGCGCCCGGCACGGCTGGGCTCGCAGCGGACACCGCTGCGGTGCGCCGACTCGCTGCGGCGGGTCAGACGGCTACTGGGGTCCGGCACGACGTCGTCGCGTTGCAGGTAGTGCAGCGGGCGGCGCAGCGGGTGGTTCTGCACGTCACCGACCGGCTCTCACCCCACTCGGTCCTCGACGCCCGCGGTCGGCGCGTGCACGTCGTCGGCGCGCGTGCGGCGTCGTCGTACGACGTGGTCCTGGTGCTCGTGCGAGGGCAGTGGCGGTTCGGATCGGTGACGCGCCGTTGACCTCGGCAGCTGGGCTCCGTCAGACGGACGCGTGCTGCCGCCGGTCGCGCACGGCGCCGCCGACCAGGGCGGCTACGAGACAGCCGACGAAGCCAGCCGCGAGCTGCACGTATCCACTGGCGCTGTCAAAGAAGTCGGTCTCCTCGATGAACGACATCACGACGACGAGGCCGATTCCGGTCAGGGCGACTACGGCCGACAGCAGCAGCGCGCGAGGGCGCTCCTTCTTGAGGCCGAGGACGAAGCTGATGACGACAAGCAGGGCGGGGAGCATGGGGACCTCCAAGAGTGGGACGAGCTGGTCCACCGACCGTGCCGGGCGACGGGTCCCGCGTCAGGGGACCGCGGTCCCGTCGCCCCGGGCAGTTCCCCCGAGCCCTGCTTCGCGGGCCCGCACGATCAGCGCCGGGCGGTCGCGGACAGCCAGCTTGGCGAGCACGGTGGAGACCTGGTTGCGCACCGTCTTCTCCGACAGCCCCAGGGCCGCCGCCACCTCGGTGTTGCTGAGCCCAGCCGCGACCCGATCGAGGAGCTCGTGCTCCCGCGGCGTGAGCTCGGGAAACACCAGGCGCGCCGCCGTTGGCGCGGTCAGCCGGGCCAGGGCAGCGTCGGCCACTCCCGAGCCGAAGACGGCCTGGCCCCTGGCGACTGCGCGCACTGCCGCGACGACCTCGTCGCCGCCGGCGCCCTTGAGCAGGTAGCCCCGGGCGCCCGCCGCCAGGGCCGCCCGGACGGTGTCGTCGTCGCCGTACATCGTCATCATCACGACGCCCGTGGCCGGTCGGGCCCGGAGCACCCGGCGGGTGGCCTCGATGCCGCTGCCGTCCGGCAGCTGCACGTCCATCAGCACCACGTCGGGCGAGAGCTCGACGCAGCGTTGGACGGCCTCGGCGACTGACCCAGCCTCGGCCCCCGCCGCGGAGTCGGGGGCGGAGCGCCGCCCCGCCCGCCCCCCACGACCGGGTGGTCGTCAACCACGAGCAGTCGCAGGGTCACGTCGTCTCCAGGGGGAGCCGAAGGCGTACGACGGTGCCGACACCCGGCCTGGCGGTGACGACCACCTCCCCACTGAGCTCGTCGGCGCGCTCACGTGAGGACGCGGTACCGACACCGGGCGGGCCGTGGCGGCCGTTGCCGTCGTCGCTCACCTCGAGGACCAGCTCAGCTGCGACCTGCAGTGTGACGATGCACCGGGTTGCCCCGGCATGGCGGACGACGTTGGTCATGGCCTCCACGGCCACTGCGTAGCAGGCAACCTCGACTGCTGCCGGGAGCGCCGGCACCGGATCCGCGCGGACCTCAATGAGGAGCTGAGCCGACGACAGCGCCGCGGCGCGCTGCTCCAGCGCGGACACCAGGCCGAGCTGGTCGAGGGCCGGCGGGCGCAGGTCGTGCACGACCCGACGTACCTCCTCGATGGCGCTCACCGCATCGCCCCTCACCTTGGTCGCCAAGGCCACCGCGGCGGCCTGATCGCGTGGCACGAGGGCGGCCACCCCATCGAGACCGAGGATGACGCCGGTGAGCACCGGTCCGAGCCCGTCGTGCAGGTCGCGGCGCAAGCGTCGGCGCTCCTCCTCGCGCGCCCGGACGAGCCGCTCGCGCGAGGTCTGCAGGTCGCGGGCGAGGTCGGCAGCGCGCACCGCCCCCGCCAACTGGCTCGCGGCGTCGGTGAGCAACCGGCGGTCGCGGTCGCCGAGCACCCGTTCGCCGCCCCGGGGCGCGACCTCGAGCCCACCGACGACCAGGCCCTGCGCCCGGAGTTCCAGGTGCTCCGTCTCCTGTGGACGGTTGCCGGCGGAGGCAAGCGTTTGACCGCGCTCGTCGATCACCGCCACCCAGGGCAGCCGGAGCGCGTCGCGCAGGGCTGAGACGGCCTCGTCGAGCACCCGGTCGGGGCGAAGGCCGTCGAGCCGGCTCGTCAGCGAGGACAGCACCGCGTAGGGGTCGTCGCGCCATCCGTAGAGCCGTCGGGCCACCAGTCGCTGCGTGCCGTCGCGGAGGAGCGGAAAGAGCACGGCGGCCACTCCTGCGGCCAGCACCGACGCACCGAGATCGACTCGGCGGCCCAGTGCGCCGCCGAGCAACGCCACGGCGGTGACGTAGAGGACGACGACGCCCGCGCTCACGAGGCCGTAGACCACGGCCCGATCGACCAGGCGGTCCACGTCGTAGAGGCGGTAGCGCGTCATGGCGACCCCGAAGGCGAGCGGTAGCGAGAGGAAAGCCACCACCCGCAGCCCCTGCACCAACAGCGGCGAGCCGAGGTCGCCCGCGTCCAGGGCAGCCTGGGAACCCAGCGCGACGAGCAGTACCGCCAGCGCAAGCCCTACGACGCGGAACTGCGCGCGCGTGCTCCCGGTCGACCGGGCGGCGCGTCGGACCAGCCCGACGAGGGCCGCCAGCCCGGCCAGGCTGATGAGCGGCGGAGCGGCGCCAGCCACGACGTGAGACAGCGGATCGAGAGCGGGTACGGCGTAGGGGTTGTCGATCTCCACGATGCCGGTGAGCTGCCCGGACTGCACAGCCAGCGCGACCGTGTCGAGCAGGGCGATCGCGGCGACGAGCGCCGCCACGAACTTCCAGGGTCTGGACAGCGCGCCGGTGGGGAACATCAGCGGGAGCCCCACGACGAGCAGCGCGTACGCCAGCGGCTGCGGCCACGAGCCCAGCCAGGCGGCGGTCTCCCCGAGCGGCCAGGCCCGGCCGCCCGGGAGGGCGTGGACGGCGTACTCGCCAGCGGCAGCTGGCAACCCGAACAGCAGCGCAACGAGGGCGAGCAGCAGGCCCACGGGGTTGCGTGGTTGGGCTGCCGCCGCGGCCGCTCCCGCGAGGGCCAGTCCCATGAAGGCCGCCCCGAAGGCGAGCTCGACCTCCGGGAAGTCCTCGGCCGCCGCGGGATGGGTGAGACCGAGCGCGGAGGCGACCCCGACGAGCAGGACGGCAGCGCCGGCGACGATGAACGGCCCGTGCGACAAAGACAGTCGCGAAGGGGACACCGGCTGATGGTGTCGGACGCGCCGTCCCGTGTCACGGGACCGGGGTCCCCGCGCGCCGGGCTGGCGACTGGCGGCCGTGACGCGGGCCTCAGGTGCTGTAGCCGCCGTCGACCGCGAGGAGTTGGCCGGTCACGAAGGCAGCGCGGTCCGAGGCCAGGAAGCAGACCGCCTCCGCGACATCACGGGCCGTCCCGAAGCGGCGGAGCGGGGTGTTGCGGCGGGCCGCCTCGAGGGCCGCGTCGTCGAGGTCGCCGACCGCGTGCAGGGTCGTGGCCATGCCGTCGGACAGCATTCCCGGGCCGACGCAGTTGGCCCGCACCCCGAAGCGGCCCTCCTCGGCTGCCAGCCCACGGACGAGCGCCTCGACGGCCGCCTTCGGTGCTGTCGACAGGCCGTCCCGCACGGCATGCCGCCGGGTGGCTGCCGTCGTGACGGCGACGACACTGCCGCCGGCCGCGCGCAGCGCCGGCAGGGCCGCGTGAACCACGGTGAAGAAGCCCCCGACATCGGCGTCGAGGTGCCCGCGGAGCTCGGCCGGCTCGATCTGGGACAGGTGCCGCTGCCGCACCAGGGGACCGGCCGCGTGCACCACGGTGTGCAACGCGCCCAGGCCGGTGACCCACGCCTGCACGGCGACCGCGTCGGTGAGGTCGACCCGGTGGGCGGTGGCACCGGTCTCCTCGCAGAGCGCCTGTGCTCCCGCGTCGTCGGCCCGGTAGCCGAAGGCCACGGCAGCGCCGCGCTCGGCTAGCAGTCGCACTACCGCACTGCCGATGCCGCCGGTGCCTCCGGTCACGAGGGCGGTACCGGGGCGTTCGGTGAAGTCATTCACGGGGCCAGCCTGCTACAGGCTGGCCGCGATGCCCTCATCGACGTGCGGGTGCGTGAAGCTGAAGCCGGTCGACGCGAGGACGGCCGGGGACAGCCGCTGACTGACGAGCACCCCTTCGCGGGCGAAGTCGCCGAGCGCCAGCCGCAGCGCGAAGCCGGGCACCGGGATCGGCAGGGTCGGGCGGTGGACCGCCTTGCCCAGCGCCTTGGTGAACTCTCTGTTGGTGACGGGGGTCGGGGCCACGAGGTTGACCGCGCCCCGCACATCCGCTGCTGTCGCGGCAGTGAGCAGGTGCCCGATCGCGGCCAGGTGGTCTTCCAGGGTGATCCACGGGACCCACTGCCGGCCGCTGCCGAGGGGCGCGCCGAGCGCGGCCTTGAAGATCGGCAGCTGCTTGCGCAAGGCCCCGCCGGCGGCCGTCAGGACGATGCCGGTGCGCAGGTGCAGGACCCGGGTCGTGGCCGCTGCCGGGCGCGTAGCCGCTTCCCACTGGCCGCAAGTATCGGCTAGGAACCCGACTCCTTGGTTGCCGGTCTCGTCGGTGAGCCGGTCGCCGGTGTCGCCGTAGTAGCCCACGGCGCTGGCCGACAGCAGCACGCGAGCCCGCGCGGGAGCGGCCGCGAGAGCCAACGCGATCGTCGTGGTGCCGTCCACGCGGCTGGCCACGATCGTGCGCTTGCGCGCTGCGCTCCAGCGCTTGTCGGCCACCCCGGCGCCGGCGAGGTGCACGACCGCATCCACATCAGTCAGGGAGGTGGGCTCCAGCACCTGGCGGGAGGGGTCCCACATCAGCTCGTCGGCGCTCTGTGGCGACCGTCGCACTAGCCGGACGACTTCGTGCCCGTCGCGGCGTAGTGCTGGCACGAGAGCCGACCCGATGAGTCCGGATGCCCCGGTGACGGCGATCTTCATGACGTGATCCTGCCCCGGGACGGCCCCACCCGCACCTCGTGGCGAGGGAGCGGACCTAGAGCCCGAGCTCCGCGGCGAAGTCGCCTTCCTCGAGGCGCTCCTTGACGCTGACCAGGAAGCGGGCGGCATCGGCACCGTCGACGATGCGGTGGTCGTAGGTGAGGGCCAGGTAGACCATGGAGCGCACCGCCACGACCTCGCCGAGGGACGGGTCCTTAACCACGACCGGTCGCTTGACGACTGCCCCGGTGCCGAGGATGCCGACCTGTGGCTGGTTGATGATCGGGGTGTCGAACAGTGCACCGCGCGACCCGGTGTTGGTCAGGGTGAACGTGCCACCGCCGAGCTCGTCGGGGGTGACCCGGTTGGTGCGGGTGCGGTCCGCGAGGTCCGCGATGCCGCGGGCGAGCCCGCCCAGGTTGAGGTCGCCCGCGCCGTGGATGACCGGCACCAACAGGCCTCGCTCGGTGTCGACGGCGATCCCGAGGTGGACGCCGTCGTGGTAGGTCACGGTCCCGCCGGCCAGGTCGATGCTCGAGTTGACGACGGGGTGGGCCTTGAGCGCCTCGACGGCAGCCAGGGCGAAGAAGGGCAGGAAGGACAGCTTGGTGCCCTCGCGGGCCTCGAACGCCGCCTTGGCCTGGTCGCGCAGGCGCGCGATGTTGGTGACGTCGGCCTCGACGACGGTCGTGAGCTGCGCTGACACCTGCAGCGACTCGGTCATGCGGGTCGCGATGACCTTGCGCAGCCGGGTGAGCTCCTCAGTCGTGCCGCGAGCCGGGGTGGCAGCCGCCGGAGCGAGGGGAGCCGCTACGGCAGGCGTGGCAGCAGGCGCTGGCTGACCGGCCGGCTGACCGGCTGGAGCTGGTGCGGTGGGGGCTGGTGCGGTGGGGGC
>JBKKBU010000003.1:0-2652 GCA_046713755.1 Mycobacteriales bacterium | reverse complement strand
ATCGATAGGAAAAACGGTTTGACAACATATCTAGTTTTAGTACAAGCTCGCCACTGAGCGATGGCTCTAATTTCGAAAAATTTGCACAACGGGGAGATGTTTCGTGGGCAATTCCAGCAACAGGCGCAATAGCGCCGGCACCAACCAGACGCTACCGAGCCGCCACCCGTTGGCCTTGGCCTGCGCCGCTGCTTTCATGATTGCCGCCAGCGCAAGCCATGCGCAGGAAGCAGCGACCGCCACTGCACCGCAGACCGACGAAGAAAAGGCCGCTGCTGAAGCTGCGAAACGTCGTGGCGAACCTGCTGTAAAGAAACTGGAAACCGTCAAGGTCACCGGCATTCGCCGCGGCATTGAAAATGCCATCGAAACGAAACAATCCGCATCCGGAATCGTCGAGTCGATTTCTGCCGAAGACATCGGCAAGCTGCCTGATTCGTCCATCGCCGAATCCATCGCGCGCCTGCCGGGCCTGACCGCCCAGCGCGAACGCGGTCGCGCCACCCAGATCAATATTCGCGGCTTCGCGGGTGATTTCGCCGGCACAACCTTGAATGGTCGCGAGCAGACCAGCACCAGCGACAACCGCGGTGTCGAATTCGACCAGTACCCCTCCGAACTGCTCAGCGGCGTCACCGTGTACAAGACGCCAGACGCTTCGCTGGTGGGCCAGGGCCTGTCGGGCACGGTTGACTTGAAGACCGTGCGTCCGCTTGACTTCGCCGAACGGGTAATGTCTGCCAACTTCCGCGGCGACCAGAACGAGGGCAACGGCCAGAAGGCCTACGGCAACCGCTACAGCTTCTCCTACATCGACCAGTTCGCCGACCGCACTATTGGCTTGGCCATCGGTTACGCGCATCTCGACAGCCCGTCACCGGGCTTCCAGAACGAAGCCTGGGGTTATCCGAGCGAGCGCTGGAACGGCAGCGCCAACGTGCCCGCCATTCCCGGACGTCCCGGTGTCGCCGTTTTTGGCGGCGCCAACGTATTTCGCTTCGACAGTAACCAGGAACGCGACGGCCTGATGGCCACGCTGCAGTTCAAGCCGAGTGATTTCTACGAAACCAGCCTCGATGTGTTCTATTCAAAGTTCAGGAAAACCGAAGTCAAAACCGGCGTGGGCTTTGGCACCACGTGGGGCACGCCTTCCCTGATTCCGACCGCCACCACTGTCAGCGGTTCCACCGCTACGTCCAGTACCTGGACTGGGGTCATTCCCGTCCTGCGGATGGACAGCAATCCGATCAACGACAAATTGCAATCCATCGGCTGGAACAACAAGTGGAAGCTCAACGACAACTGGTCGATCAACGCCGACCTGTCGCATTCCAAGACCAAGCGCGAGTTCCGCGTACTGGAAACCTACGCGGGCCTCAAGTCCCGGACCACGACGCTGACCGTGGAGCTTGATCCGAGCGGACAATTCAACAATTACACCTTTGGCACCGACTTCAACGAACCGAACAACCTGCAGCTGATCGACGCAGGCGGCTGGGGCCAGGATGGCTACCTGAAGGATTTCGAGACTGAAGACAAGCTGACAGCCTTCCGGCTGGACGCCAACCGCAGCATCGACGAAGGCGCCATCAGCAGCGTCGAATTCGGGTTCAACCGGACCGACCGCACCAAGACGCGCGCCGCCAGCGAGGCCAAGCTGTGCATCGTTGCTTGCGTAACCAACGCTGGCAACACGGCCGCATTTCCGGGTTCGCCCGGCGTGTTCGGCATTGGCGGCATCGAGGGACTGGCCTCCTACGACGCCAACGCGTTGCTCGACTCGGGCTTCTACAACCTGCTCACCAATTTCCACAAGGACATCGCCGGCAAGAACTGGGAGGTCAATGAATCGATCGATACACTCTATGTGCAGGCCAACCTCGATACCGACATTGGCAGCAACGTCCTGCGCGGAAATTTCGGGTTCCAGTATGTGCGCGCCGACCAGGATTCCACTGGTTTCAGCACGTTCTCAGGAAACGCTGCGGGCACGACTACATCGGCCGGCGACAAGTATTCCAACTTCCTGCCGAGCATGAATCTCAGCCTGGAAATGCCTGGCGACCAGTACCTGCGCTTCGCACTGGCCAAGCAGATGGCTCGCCCGCGCCTCGAAGACATGAAGGTCAGCTTTGATGTGTCGATCTGCAATAACTGCGGCACGGCAGGCAACACCTGGAAGGGCAGTGGCGGCAATCCGGCGCTGCGTCCCTGGCTCGCGAACGCCATCGACCTCAGTTACGAAAAGTACTTCACCGACGATTTCGGCAACAAGGGTTACCTGGCCGCAGCCTATTTCTACAAGGACCTGAAGTCCTTCATCTACCGCGCGGATTTGCCGTTCGATTTCGCTGGCTATCCGTTGCCAGCACCGACCACGGGCCAGCTCAATTACCCGGCCACCACCTTGGGCGCGATGAACCAACCGCAAAACGGCACCGGTGGCACGATGAAGGGCCTGGAACTGTCCGCATCCGTCCCGTTCGGCATCCTGTGGGCGCCGTTGAACGGATTCGGCGCCCAGCTGAGCTACTCCGACACGCGTAGCAACATTCCGGTGGCCTGCTCCACCGACGACAATAACGAGAACCAGGGCTTCTGCTTCGCAGGCAGTGCGCCGCTGCCGGGCTTGTCCAAGTTCACGTCCAACGC
>JBKKBU010000002.1:0-16449 GCA_046713755.1 Mycobacteriales bacterium | reverse complement strand
TCGGGGCGGCGCGTAGCCCTGCGGGTAGCCGCCCCCGGCCGCCTCGACGTGGGCGACGACGGGGGCCTCGCGGACCTGGGCGCGCTGGCGGCGCCGGGTCTGGGCGGGGGTGAGCGCCAAGGTCACGGTGGCGCTCACACTGTCGAGGGCGGCGCGGGCCGCGGCGAGGCGGGCCCCCTCCGGCTCGGCCGTCGCCAGGGGATAGGCCGGGGCCCGCAGTGCGCGGGCCCGGTCCTGCGCCTGGAGCACGGCCGCCGACCGGGCCCGTAGGGACAGCCGGAAGGCCGCCGCGCGAGCGCGCAGCCGGCGGAGCTGGTCGGACTCCTGCGCCACCGCGTCGACGAGGCCCTGCTCGACCTTGACCGCAGCGGTATGGCCCTGCGCGGCGATCCGATCCAGGCCCGGGGCGGCCAGCGACCGGCGGAGCGACCCGAGCGGGTCGGGGCGGCTCTCGATGTAGACCCGCCGGACCCGTGCGTCGAGGGCCTGGCGGGCGACGTCCTTGTCCTCCTCGAGGTCCTGCAGCGCGATGCGCAGGCCCCCGTCGCGCGCCGCGGCGCTCGCCAGGTCATCGGCGAGCCGCTCCGCCTCAGCGGTCACCGCGGCGAGCTCGGCCTGGAGCCGGGGGAGGTCCTTCGACGTCACGTTGTCCGCCGTCGCGGGCGTGAGCGCATGGGTCAGCACGGCCGCGACGAGGGCAGCCGTCACCGCCGTACGCCGGAAGGTCACATCGTCGTCTCGACGCGCGGCGGCCCGGGCTTGACCCGGTACGGTCCGCGCATGCGGATCGGAGTGCTCACCGGCGGCGGCGACTGCCCCGGCCTCAACGCGGTCATCCGGGCGGTCGTGCGCAAGGGCACGGACGTCTACGGGCACACCTGCGTGGGGTTCCGCGACGGCTGGAAGGGCCCGCTCGAGGGCATCACCATGGAGCTCGGCGTCCCCCAGGTCCGGGGCATCCTGCCCCGCGGCGGGACCATCCTGGGCTCGAGCCGGACCAACCCGATGAAGGTCGACGGCGGCGTCGAACGCATCGAGAGCAACCTGCGCGACCTGGGCATCGACGCCCTGATCGCAATCGGCGGCGAGGACACCCTGGGCGTCGCGACCAAGCTGGCAGCCCACGGGGTCAACGTGGTCGGTGTTCCCAAGACCATCGACAACGACCTCGGCGCGACCGACTACACCTTCGGCTTCGACACCGCGGTACAGATCGCCGTGGACGCCATCGACCGGCTCCACACGACCGCCGAGTCGCACCACCGGGCGCTGATCGTCGAGGTGATGGGGCGGCACGCGGGCTGGATCGCGCTGCACTCCGGGCTGGCCGGCGGCGCCAACGTCATCCTCATCCCGGAGCGGCCGTTCGACATCGACGCGGTGTGCGCCTACGTCGAGCAGCGCTTCGCCAGGCAGTTCGCGCCGATCATCGTGGTGGCCGAGGGCGCGCAGCCGCTCGAGGGCACTCTCGCGCTGCAGGCGGGTGAGCTCGACGGCTTCGGCCACGTGCGGCTCGGCGGGATCGGTCAGGTGCTGGAGCGCGAGATCGAGGCCCGGACCGGGTTCGAGTCCCGCCAGACCGTCCTCGGGCACGTCCAACGCGGTGGTACGCCGACCGCCTACGACCGGATCCTGGCGACCCGCTTCGGCTTGCACGCCATCGACGCGGTGCACGAGGGCGACAGCGGCGTGATGGTGGCCCTGCGTGGCACCGACATCGTGCGGGTGTCGCTCGAGGAGGCCACCCGCGAGCTCAAGACCGTCCCCCTGGAGCGCTACGCCGAAGCCGAGGTCTTCTTCGGCTGAGGGGGCGCAGGCGGCCGGCGAATAGGCTGGCGCTCGTGACTGTCCTCGACTCCTGGCGTGACCTGCCTGCGGCCCAGCAGCCGCAGTGGCCGGACCGCGCCGCCCTCGCTGCGGTCCTGACGACCCTGTCCGAGGTTCCGCCGCTCGTGCAGCCGGGGGAGTGCGACGTGCTGCGCAGCCGGCTGGCGGCGGTGGCGCGCGGTGAGGCCTTCCTGCTGCAGGGCGGCGAGTGCGCCGAGACCTTCGGGGCCAACACGGCGGCGGGCATCCGTGGCAAGGTCCGCACCCTGCTGCAGATGGCGATCGTCCTGACCTATGGCGCGAGCGTGCCGGTCGTCAAGGTGGGGCGCCTCGCGGGGCAGTACGCCAAGCCGCGGTCCGCGGACATCGAGGCGAGCACCGGCCTGCCGTCGTACCGTGGTGATGCCGTCAACGACCTGCACGGCGAGCGGACCCCGGACCCGCAGCGACTGGTCCGGGCCTACGCCAACAGCGCCGCAACCCTCAACTTCATGCGCGCGATGGCGACCGACGGCTCGGCCGACCTGGCGGCAGTGCACGAGTGGAACGTCGACTTCGTCGGCAAGAGCCCCGCCAAGCAGCGCTACGACGCGCTCGCCACCGACATCGACCGGGCGCTGGCCTTCATGCGCGCCTGCGGCCTGGACCTGCAGCGGATGCAGGAGACCCACGGCGTCGAGCTCTACGCCAGCCACGAAGCGCTGCTGCTCGACTACGAGGCGGCGCTCACCCGCCCGGACGACCACAGCGGGCTGCCCTACGACCTGTCCGCCCACATGCTGTGGGTCGGAGAGCGCACCCGGCAGCTGGAGGGAGCGCACGTCGCCTTCCTGGCCGGGCTGACCAACCCGATCGGCATGAAGGTCGGTCCGACGATGGACCCGGCTGAGCTGGTGGCGCTGTGCGACCGGCTCGACCCCGAGCGGGAGCCCGGCCGCCTGACCCTCATCTCCCGGCTCGGAGCGGGTCGGGTCCGGGACCTGCTGCCGCCGCTGGTCCAGGCCGTCGAGCGGGCCCGCGGTCGGAGCAGCGTCGTGTGGGCCTGCGACCCGATGCACGGCAACACGACCGAGACCGCGAGCGGCTACAAGACCCGGCACTTCGATGACGTCATGGACGAGGTGCTCGGCTTCTTCGAGGTCCACGCAGCGATCGGCAGTCACCCTGGCGGCGTCCATGTCGAGCTCTCCGGCGACGACGTCACCGAGTGCCTGGGTGGGGCGCACAACCTCACCGATGCCGATCTCGCCGGTCGCTACGAGACGGCCTGCGACCCCCGCCTCAACACCAGCCAGTCGATCGAGCTGGCGTTCCTCGTCGCGGAGATGCTGCAGCGCGCCCGTCGCTGAGGCTCACGACTGGGCCATGTACGTCGCGGTCGACCGCTGCGACCCGTTGGCCGCCCGCACCTCGTGCGGCCCCGGGATGTTGGTCGGGTCGACGGCCGCCAGCGAGGTGGTGAACCGCCCGCGGGCGTCGGCAACCGCTGTGGCCCGCGACTGCGTCGGCCGGTCCAGCGAGTCGTAGTAGACGACGGTGACCTGCGAGCCGGGCAGCCAGCCGGTCCCGTTGACGGTGATGTTGGCGCCGTTGGGTCCCGACGACGGGTCGAGGCTGATCGCGAGTGGTTCCTCCGCGGGTGCGGTCGTGCGCACCACCGCCGTCGGCGAAGGGGTGCTCGGCTGGGGACTGGGCGTCACCGTGAACACCGACGACGACGGGAAGGAGGTCGGGGTCGCGGTGGGGCTGCCGGTGGCCCGTGGCGGCGCCGCGAGCGTGGGCACGGGGTCCGCCGTCACGGCTGGCAGCGCGGCGTTGGGGCGGCCGGGGAGGAGCGGCGTGCCGTCCCGGCTGAGCAGCAGTCCGAGCCCGACGCCGCCGACCACGGCAAGGAAGAGCCCGGCCAGGGCCGTGAGGGGGGTCAGCAGCCGACGCGGCTCGTCATCCTCCTCCTCCTCGACGTAGTCCGCCCCGGCGGCCGCGAGGGTTGCGGCGGCAGGCAGCACGCTGCGGGCCCGGTCCTCGACCCGCGCGAGCAGCCCGGTGCGCTCAGACTCGGGGAGGGCGACGACCGAGATCCCGGCGAGCAGCAGGTGCGCGCGCTCCTGGCCGTCGAGGACGCCCCCACAGACGGTGCAGGACTGGGCGTGCCGGCGGGTGGTGGCGTCGCGCGCGGCGATGGGGCCGGGGATCGCGAGCCGGGCCAGGGTGCCGAGGGCGACGTCGTGCCCGGCGGTGTCCGGCAGCTCGGTGTCCCCGATCTCCGGCAGGAAGGTCAACCGGGCCCGCCCCACGATCTCCATCGCAGCGTCGGCATCGGTCCCGAGCGCTGCCCCCACGGAGGTGGCGGGCAGGTCGTAGGAGTCCCGGAGGAGCAGGGCGACGCGCTCGCGCTCCGGCAGCTGCTCCAGCGCTTCGGCGATGAGCTGCTGGTCCTCGTCGGCTGCCAGCACGCCACCGCCGAGCGGGAGATCCGGATCGCCGTCGGCCACGCTGCGGCCCAGGGCTCGGGCCCGGGCGAACCACCACCCGACCAGGTCGCTGACGTCGCGGGGCTTGCCGGCGACGACGTCCACGAGGTCGAGGGCGCTGGTCTCCACCACCTCGACCGCCGCCGCCGGGCTGCAGCCGAGCCGGCGCACGGCATCGTGGACGCGGTCGGCGTGCACGCGGACGACGGCGAGCAGGTCCTCAGCCGAGACCTCGGTCGGGCGGCGTGCGTCAGCCACGGGCGCACCGGCTGCGGGGTCGACTCGGCATCTCAGGACTACCTTAGGTCGCCGTCCCCTCGTGCACGATCACTGGAGCGCCGTGTCCCCGCCCCACCTCGTCGACCTCCGCTCAGACACCGTCACGCGTCCGACCGCGGCCATGCGCGCCGTCCTGGCCGCGGCAGATGTGGGCGACGATGTGTACGGCGAAGACCCCACCGTGCGGGCCCTCGAGGAGCGCATCGCGCGGCTGTTCGCGCATGAGGCTGCGGTGTTCGTCCCGAGCGGCACGATGTCCAACCAGATCTGTCTGCGCCTGGTGGTGCCGAGTGCCGGCGAGTTGCTCTGCGACGCCGATGCGCATGTCGTCACCTATGAGCACGGCGGGGCTGCGCAGCACGGCGGCATCCAGACGCGGACCGTCGCGGGCGGCCTCATGTCGGCCGCGTCGGTTGCCGCCGAGCTGCGGCCGGCCGGCTGGGGGACCGTGCCGACGGCGGCGGTGAGCGTCGAGCAGACCCACAACCGGGCGGGCGGAGCGGTTCATCCGCTCGGTGTGCTCGAGGAGCTGCGGATCTTGACGCGCGAGGCAGGCGTCGCGCTGCACTGCGACGGAGCCCGGATCTGGAACGCCGGCGTCGCGGCGGGTGGGCCGTTGTCGTCGTACGGGCGGCTGTTCGACACCCTCAGCGTGTGCCTGTCCAAGGGCCTGGGCGCGCCGGTCGGCTCGCTGGTCGTGTGCTCCGCGGCGATGGCGGCCGAAGCCAGGGTGCTGCGCAAGCGGCTCGGGGGAGGCATGCGCCAAGCGGGCATCCTGGCTGCCGCCGGGCTGCACGCGCTGGACCACCACATCGAGCGGCTCGCCGACGACCACGCCCGCGCAGCCCGGCTCGCGGGGGCCTTGGGAGCAGCGCCGGGAGAGACCAACCTGGTCCTGCTCGACGTGTCCGACGCCAGGGCACTGGCCGCCAAGGCCGCCGAGCACGGGGTGCTCATCGGCATCACCGGACCCCGGCGGGTCCGGCTCGTCACGCACCTCGACGTCAGTGACGCAGGCGTCGACCGCGCGGTCGAGGTCCTCGCGCCGCTGCTGTGAGCTGAGCCGTCGCACGGCAGCGGCGGCCGCCCCGAGGGACGGCCGCCGCTA
Source organism: Mycobacteriales bacterium (assembly GCA_046713755.1). Classification (GTDB taxonomy): domain Bacteria; phylum Actinomycetota; class Actinomycetes; order Mycobacteriales; family SCTD01; genus JAUYQP01. The sequence continues at coordinate 10,764 of JBKKBU010000002.1, read as the reverse complement.
CGGCTGGGCGCTGGGTGGCCGGTTGTCTGGAGATCAACCGACCCTGGGTCGTCAGGCCTTCTTCGGCAGCTTCACGACGTAGAAGCCGAGGAGCAGGTCGTCGGAGAAGATGTAGCCGGGGACCTTGGCGTACTGCTTGGCAGACCAGGTGCTGCCGCCCTTGGGCGTGATCCAGTTGGTCTCGACCAGGCCGACCCCGGTGCTGCCGTAGGCGAGCGAGGCCGTGGTGCGCGGCGTGCCGGGACCGTCGCCGGAGTAGAGACCGCGGAAGTCCAGGACTCGCGAACCCGCGGAGTACCAGCCGAGGGTCAAGGAGCGGTTGTCGGGGTTCATCTCCATGACGTGCGACGTGCACGAGCCGGGCGCGCCCGCGCTCGGGCTGGTGGTGGACCGGTTCGTGACCGGACCCGTGCCGGCGTAGGTCTGACCGAGGTAGACGGGGGCGGCTTCGACGCGGATGTCGAAGACGTGCACGGCACCACCGGGGCACGGGTAGGTCGCGCCGCCGCCACCCTCGTCGCCGGCGAAGAAGAACGCGCCGTCGTTGGAGACCAGGGTGTCGTGGCCGATCGAGGCGCCGGGCGGGAAGAAGCTGCTGATGAGCTTGGGCGCGACCGGGTTGGTCGTGTCGTAGATCCGGTAGGTGCTCACCCCGGCGGCGTAGGCGCGGGTGCCCTTGGCGTTGAAGCGGATATCGTGCGGCGAGTTGCCGAAGTCGGACATCTTGCCGACCTCCTTGGGCTTGCGCGGGTCAGTCAAGTCGAAGATCGGCGTGAAGCTCTGCGCCTCGACGATCTCGGAGGTGGAGATGTAGAGGTAACGCCCGCCCGGCATCAGCGTGAGGTTGTGAGCGCCGCTCGGGGTCGCCGCCGCGGCGATCACCTTGGGGTTGTAGGTGTCCTTGAAGTCCACGATCGCGCCGCCCGGCGGCATCGGGATCGGCGCGCCGGACGGGTCGGGGTACATGCACTTGCTGGACTTGGAGCCGGTGCCGTTGGCGATGATGATCAGCGAGCGCTTCTCGTTGACCTGGATGTCGCCCTGGCTCAGGGTGCACTGGATCTCGGCGGCCACAAAGGGCTTCTCGGGGTTGGTGATGTCGACGATGCGGGTGTTCTGCCGCTGGTTGCCGACGACCGAGAAGTGCCGCATCACGGGCTTGCTCGCGGTGACGAACTTGCTCGGCCCCGTCTTGTAGCGGGTGAGGGCCCGGCTGAAGAACTCCAGGTCGGTGCCGCCGGCGCCGGGGATCTGCGCGACGAGCTTCATGCCGGGCGAGCCCTCCGCCTCGGGCAGGTCGTTGGGCCCCGCGAACGACATCACAGGTGCGGCCACGACGGCGGCCAGGATCAGGGGAAGCAGCGAGCGGATGCGCACGGGACGGTCTCCATGGTTGTCGGGGGTCCGATCCCGAGCAGTGTTCGCCGTCGGCGGGCGCGTTCCTGCACCCGTCAGCGAGTGAGCTGACGACCGACCAACGGGGGGAGATCGCGGCAGGCGGTGGCCAGCTCGGCAAGGTCGTCGCCGTAGAGGGCCTGCGGTCCGTCGCAGAGGGCTGCCGTCGGGTCCGGGTGCACATCGACGATGACGGCGTCCGCGCCGACCGCGATCGCGGCGCGCGTGAGGGGCACGACCAGGTCGCGCCGACCCCCGGAGTGGGAGGGGTCCACGACGACCGGCAGGTGCGAGAGCGCGTGGACCATCGGGACGGCGGCGATGTCGAGGGTGTTGCGGGTGCCCGTCTCGAAGGTGCGGATGCCGCGCTCGCACAGCACGATGTCGAGGTTGCCGCGCTGGGCGATGTACTCCGCCGCCATCAGCCACTCCTCGTAGGTGGCCGTCATGCCGCGCTTGAGCATCACCGGCTTGCCGGCGGAGCCGACGGCCTGGAGCAGCGCGAAGTTCGCCATGTTGCGGGTCCCGACCTGGAGCATGTCGACCCACTCCGCGACCAGCGACACGTCGGACGCGTCGACGACCTCGGTGACGATGGGCAGCCCGGTCTGGGCCCGCACCTCGGCCAGGATCTTGAGCCCGCTCGGTCCCAGCCCCTGAAAGGCGTACGGCGACGTGCGTGGCTTGTACGCCCCGCCGCGGAGCAGGGTGGCGCCAGCCCCCTTCGCCATCTCGGCGGCGGCGAGCGTCTGCTCGGGGCTCTCCACGGCGCACGGTCCGGCGATGAGGGTGAAGGTGCCCGGCCCGATCGGCACACCACCCACCTGCACGGTCGTCGCCTCGGGGTGGTGCTCGCGCGAGACCAGCTTGTAGGGCTTGGAGACCCGCACGACCTCGCCCACCCCGGGCATCGCGCGGAGGTTGAGCCCCTGGAAGGCGATCACGTCCCCGACCAGGCCGATGATGGTGCGCTGGACACCCCGGCTGACGAAGGCCGAACCGCCCGCGGTCTCGACGCGGTGCACGACCGCAGCGATCTCGTCCGGGGCGGCGCCGGGGCGCATCACGACGACCATGCGGTCATTCTCGCAGGCGGCCCGGACCCCCTCGTCCGGGGCTCTGCGGCCACGTGCAGGATGTGACCGTGACCACGCCGTTCGACCGCCTGGGGGCGCGCAAACGGGCCGAGGGCAAGGACGACCGGCTCCCTCCAGGGCAGTACATCCCGCGCGGCTGGCCGGTCCTCCACTACGGCCCGGTGCCGAAGTTCAAGCCGGACACCTGGGACTTCAAGGTCTTCGGCGCCACCGCGGACGGCGCCGAGCGGCGCTGGACCTGGCCCGAGCTCGAGCGGCTGGAGCGGGTCGAGGTCGACGCCGACTTCCACTGCGTCACGAAGTTCTCGTTGCGCGACAACACCTGGAGCGGCGTCGCTACCCGCACGCTGCTCGGCCTCGTCGCACCCGCACCGGCGGCCACCCACGTGATGGTCTGGGCGGAGTACGGCTACAGCGCCAACCTGTCCCTCGCTGATTTCGCGAGTGATGACGCGCTGTTCGCGACGCACCGCAACGGCGAGCCCCTTACCGCCGAGCACGGCTTCCCGTTGCGCCTTGTGGTGCCGCACTGCTACGCCTGGAAGGGCCCCAAGTGGGTGCGTGGGTTCGAGTACCTCTGCGCGGACCGACGAGGGTTCTGGGAGGAGCGCGGCTACCACAACCGCGCCGATCCCTGGCGCGAGGAGCGCTACAGCTACCAAGAGAGTCCAGGCGACGGACCCGATCTCTGACCGGTGCGGTGCTTACCTGCGGACGCCCGGCTGCCGAGACTGCGGCCATGACCGACACGGGCAGGTGCGCGCTGACGCTGCCGGCCACGCTTGCGGACCTGCGTGAGCGGTACCTGAAGGCGGCGCCGTGGCCGCACCTCGTACTGCACGACGTGTTGCCGAGGCAGCTCGTCGAAGCCGCCGAGCGGGAGTGCCGCACGGTCGACGACGCCGTGATGCACGAGATCCCCACGAGTCGGCAGCACAAGCACGAGCTGGGCGACGACGCCACCTTCGGCCCGGCCACCCGTGCCCTCCTCGCCATGCTGGACGGGCCTGAGTGGATCGCCCTGCTCGAGACGGTGACGGGGGTGCAGGGCCTCGTGGCCGACCCGTCGCGCTACGGCGCGGGCTTGCACGCGACGAAGGCCGGTGGCTTCACCATGTGTGGCCGCCCGACATGCGCGCCCTGGGTCAGCGGGTGTTGCCCCGCGCGGGAACAGTGGTGCTCTGGGAAACGTCGCCGCGGACGCCGCACGGGCTGCCAGATCGCGTGGCTGAGGGGCGCACCCGCCTCGCGCTGGCGAGCTATCACTACGCACCGCCGCCGCGCGGTGGCGTGCCCGCTCCGCGCCGGATCACCTACCTGCGTCGACCGCAGGACCCCTGGCGCACCGGGCTGCCGACTCGCTACGACGCTGCGCGGGCGCTCATCCCCCGGCGGTTGCGCGAGGTCATGAAGCGTTGGGTCAGCAGCTAGTCCCGGCGTGCTCTCGGGGCGGCCGCCCGGCGCTGGCCTGGCGGGTCAGACCTCGAGGCGCGGCACGCTGCCCACCAGCGGGCCGCTGACCTGGTCACGGCGAGGGGCGACCTCGGACAGCAGCATCGCGCCGAGGACGAGCACGGCCCCCGCGAGGGTCCGCAGCCCGAGCACCTCACCGGCCAGCAGCACGGCGAACACGCCGCCGAAGACCGGTTCCATCGTCATGATCACAGCGGCCCGGGTCGGCGGCAGGTGGGCTTGTGCCCAGGTCTGCACGACGAAGGCCACCGCGGTGGCCGCCACGGCCGTCAGCGCCAGCGCCCCCCACACCGCTCCCGACGGGGGGACGACGAGCCCGCCAGGGACGGCGACCACGCCGCACAGCACCGCTGTGGTGACCAGCTGGACGACGGCGAGCCCGAAGGCGTCGTACGACGAAGCCCACCGACCCAGCCCGACGATGTGCAGGGCGAACGCCACCGCGCAGCCCAGCGTGAGGAGCTCGCCCCCGCCGACCGACAGGCCGCGCAGTGACAGCAGCCCGAGCCCGACGGTGGCGAGCAGGACGGCAGCCCAGGCGGCCCGTCCGGGCGGCTGCCGCAACAAGAGGGCGGCGAACAGCGGGGTCAGGACGACGAACATTCCGGTGATGAAGCCGCTGACCGCCGCGGAGGTGTGCTGCAGACCGAGGGTCTGGAGCAGGTAGCCCGTCCCGAGCGCCACCCCGAGCACGACGCCGACCCGGCGCCCCTGGCCGCCGAGGGCGGCGATGGTGCGGGGCCGCAGGACGAGCATGACCAGCGCCGCCAGCGCGAAGCGCCAGGTGAGGAAGTCCGTCACCGGCATCTGCTCGATGGCGTCCTTCACGACGACGAACGTCGACCCCCACACGGCGGTGACGCCAAGGAGAGCCAGGGTGTGCCGATCGGGCCGCACCTTCAGGAGTCTCGCAACGAGGTGAGCAGCTCGATGTCCTGTCGGTGCCCCGTCGCATCGCCGGGGGTCTCGATGACCAGCGGGACCCCGCGCATCGCCGGGTGCCGGAACAGCTCGGCGAAGGGGTCCTTGCCGATGCGGCCCGCTCCGATCGCTTCGTGCCGGTCCCGACCGGAGCCGACCGGGTCCTTGCTGTCGTTGGCGTGCACGAGGGCGAGACGGCCGCGGCCGACGGTCTTCACCAGGGCGTCAAGGGTCTTCTTCATGCCGCCCGGAGCAGCGAGGTCGTGGCCGGCGGCGAAGGCGTGGCAGGTGTCCAGGCAGACCCCGAGCATGGGGTGCGCATCGAGCTGGTCGAACCAGCCGTCGAGATCCTGCACGGTCGCGCACAGCGCCTGCCCGCCCCCGGCGGTCGGCTCGACGAGCAGCCGGGGTCCGTCGGCGGGCAGCGCGTCGAGCAGGGGCAGCAGGTGGGTGCGCAGCTGGGTCATGGCGTCGTCGCGGTGGGCACCCGCCACGGCCGAGCCGGCGTGCACGACGACCCCTTGTGCCCCGATCGCCGCGGCCCGGCCTAGCGCATGGCTGACGGCCTCGACGGACTTGCGCAGGGTCGCCTCGGTGGGGGAGCCGAAGTTGACGAGGTAGGGCGCGTGGACAAAAGACGGTGTTGCGCTGTCGGCGTTGTGGCCCTTGAAGGCTTCGTCCTGCGCAGGATCACCGGCGCTCGGGGCCCAGCCACGGGGGTTCGACACGAACACCTGGATCGCGCCGGCGCCGATCTCGCGGGCGTAGGCAAGCCCCTTCGTCAGCCCCCCGCCCACCGGGACGTGGGCGCCCACGGCGGAGGGCTTGCGGGGAGGCACCGGGCAACTCTGCCAGAGCCGGGTGCGGTGGGTCAGAAGACGTAGAGCGTGACGGTGCTGCCGCGCTTGACCATGCTTCCTTCGCCCGGGTCCGCCGAGCGGACGACTCCGGGCCCGGGGATCCTGCGGACCTTCGCCTCGAGGCCGACGGCGGTGAGCGCAGCCTTGGCCTCGTCTTCGCGCAGTCCGACGACCTGCGGGACCGCGACGAGGTCCGGACCCTTGCTCACGGTCAGGGTCACGGTAGACCCGCGAGCAGCGGTGCCACGGCTGGGGGACTGGTCGAGCACCTTGCCCTTGGGCTCCTTGTCGCTGAAGACGCGTTCGATGCCGACCACGAACCCGGCACGCTGGAGGGTGCTCGTCGCCTCGGCCTCGTCCTTGCCCTGGACATCAGGCACAGGGAGGGCCTCGACGCCCTTGCTCACCACGAGGGCGACGGCACTGCCCGGCCGCACCTTGGTGCCGGGCTTCGGGTCGGTCTCGATGACCGTGCCCAGTGGTGCGGCGGAGAACTTCTCGTTCCGCGCCCCGACCCGCAGGCCGGCGCGCTTCAGCAGGTCGGTCGCCTCGACCACCGTCGAGCCGATCAGCTTCGGCGGTACGGCGCGCCGGTCGGGGCCCTTGGACACGACCAGCCCGACCGTGCCGTCCTTGCGGATCCGCTGGCCGGGGTCCGGGTCCTGGTCCAGCACCAGCCCGGCGGCCACGTCCTCGGAGAAGACGTCGGTGTTGCGGCGTACGGAGAAGCCTTGCCCGGTCAGCTGGGCCTCGGCTTGGGCGTAGGTCAGCTTCAGGACGCCCGGGGCTTCGGTGTAGCGACCGCTCCCGAGGTACCAGCCGCCGCCGGCGGCGAGCAGCGCCAGCAGCACGACGAGCAGGAGGGCGATCCGGCCGCGCCGACGGCGGCGGGGCGGGGCCGGCTTCGGCGGCCGTGGCAAGGCAACGGTCTGGTGCTCGGCGACGTGGCGGAGCGAGACCTCGTCGGTCTCGGGGAGGTAGGGCAGGACGGCGCGCAGCTCGGCCAGGAAGGCGCCGCCGTCGACCGGTCGCGCAGCCGGGTCGCGTCGGGTCGCGCGCACCACCAGCTCGTCGAGCTCAGCCGGCAGGTCGCCGACCACCGTCGAGGGCGGCGGGACGTCCTCGTGGACGTGCCGGTACGCCACCGACAGCGGGCTCTCGCCGGAGTACGGCGGGGTGCCGGTCAGTAGCTCCCACAGCAGCACCCCCGCGGCGTAGACGTCGGTGCGCGGGTCGACCCGGCCGGGGTCGCCGCCCTGCTCCAGCTGCTCGGGTGCGAGGTAGGCCACGGTCCCGAGCAGCACGCCGGTGGTCGCGGTGAGGCCGGACGCCTCCACTGCCCGGGCCAGCCCGAAGTCCGCGACCTTCACCCGGCCGTCGTCTGCGAGCAGGACGTTCTCGGGCTTGACGTCGCGGTGCACGAGACCGGCCGCGTGGGCAGCAGCCAGCGCCTGCAGGACCGGCTCGATGACCTTGCCCGCGCGGGCAGGGGACAGCGCGCCGCGCTCGCGGAGCAGGTCGCGCAGCGTGCGACCGTCGACGTACTCCATGACGAGGTACGCCATGCCAGTCGCGTCGTCCGTGCCCTGGTCGAAGACGGCCACGACCTCGGGGGTCGACAGCCGGGCGGCCGCCTTGGCCTCGCGCGTGAAGCGGGCCACGAACTCCGGGTCGTCGGCGAGCGCGCGGTGCATGACCTTCACCGCGACGGTGCGGTCCAGTCGGGTGTCGGTCGCGAGGTAGACCGTCGCCATGCCGCCCCGCGCGATGGTGCTGTCGAGGCGGTAGCGACCGTCGAAGGACCGCCCCACGAGGGGGTCGGTGACCTGTTCGGTAGGCGCGTCCACGGGAGCCCAGTCTAGGCGGGATGCCATGAGCTGCCCCTCAGGCGCGCCCCAGCTGTCGCTCAGCGGAAGCGGTGCTTCATGAGGTAGGTCACGTTCCGGATGTACTGGTGGGTCTGCGGCAGCAGCCCGCGTCGCCGGATCGAGCCGAGCCCCTGGTAGTAGCCGGCCAGGGCCATCTCGGTGCTGCCGACCGAGCGGGTCAGCTGCCGCAGCAGCAGCACACCGGCCGTCACGTTGTCCTGCGTGTCCAGCAGGTCGAGGTCGCGGTGGAAGGCGCGCTCCAGGGCGCGCCCGGTGCTCGGGAGCACCTGCATCACGCCGATGGCGTCGACGCCGGACACGACCCGCTGCTGGAAGCCGCTCTCGTGGTAGGCCACGGCCAGGGCCAGTCGGGGGTTGACGCCGTGCTTGCGGGCGGTGCGGGTGATCATCGAGCGGACGGTCGCCTTGCTCGGCAGCCGGCGGCCGGCGAGCACCGCCCGGTGATGGGCCACGCTGGCGCGCACGCTGGTCGGGATGCGGACGCCGGCGTTGTAGGTCTGTGCTGAGCTGCCGACCCGCCCCGGGGCCGTCCCGGTGACCCGCACCGAGTAGGCGAGCCGCCGCCCGATCACGACGGTGCCGTCCTTCGGGAGCTTGTTGCGCCGGATGAGGTAGGACGGCGACGTGCCGTAGCGCTTGGCGATCCGGGTGACGTTCTCCCCGGCGCGTACGACGTGACTGCGCTCGACGGTGCGGGTCCGGCTGGCGCTGCGGCGGGCCGCTGTCGGACTGCCGGGAACCCTGAGGGACTGCCCGATGTAGATCGTCGCGCGGCCCTCGAGGTCGTTCAGGCGCTGCAGGTCGGACACCGTCGTGCGGTGCGCCCTGGCGAGGTCCCAGAGCGTGTCGCCGGGTCGCACCTTGATCACGGTGGGGGCACCTGCGGCCAGGACGGCGCCGACGAGCACCACGACACCGACGGTGCGCAAGACGGGAATGAGCGGTCGAGCGGTCATGCGGGAGTCCCAGCGGTCGATCCGTTCCCCGCGGTCACGGTACGACGGATGGGGCTGGTGTGACAAGTGAGACTCCTGTGGCCCCTGGGACTCATGGGACTCCACCCACTCCGCTGCGTCATCAGGACTGCCCTTCGGCGGACGCTCGCGAGCTATGACGCAACGAGGTGTGGGGGGTGGGTGGTGGGGGCGGGCAGTAGGGTGGCGGGGTCGATACGGGGAGCCCGCAGGAGCGGGCTGAGAGGCCGGCTGCGACCGTCGCGTGAGCGGCCGGGAGCGACCGCTGGCGACCCGCACCACCCGATCGGGATCATGCCCGCGTGGGGAGTCGCAAGTGGACCCGTCCGACCCGCTGGTCATCGCCGACCGCACCTTCGCGAGCCGGCTGCTGGTCGGTACCGGCAAGTTCCGGTCCCACGAGCTGATGCGGGACGCGCTGCTGGCCAGCGGCGCCGAGATCGTCACGGTGGCCCTGCGCCGCGTCGACCTGGACCGCGAGCCCGGTGCCCGTGGTGACGGGGACGTCCTGGACTTCGTGCCGCCGCTCATGACCTTGCTGCCCAACACCTCCGGCGCCGTCGACGCTGACGAGGCGGTCCGGCTCGCCCGGCTCGGCCGGGCCGCGACCGGGACCCCGTTGGTCAAGCTCGAAGTGACCCCCGACCCGCGCACCCTGGCGCCAGACCCGATCGAGACGCTGAAGGCAGCGGAGCGGCTGGTAGCGGAGGGCTTCGTCGTGCTGCCCTACTGCTCCGCCGACCCGGTGCTGTGCCGCCACCTCGAGGAGGCCGGTTGCGCGACCGTCATGCCCCTCGGAGCCTGGATCGGGTCGAACCGGGGCCTGCGCACCCGGGACGCGATCGAGGTCATCGTCAGCCAGGCCCACGTGCCGGTCGTCGTCGATGCCGGCCTCGGTGTCCCGTCGGATGCCGCGGAGGCCATGGAGGTGGGCGCGGACGCGGTCCTCGTCAACACCGCGATCGCCGTCGCCCAGGACCCGGTCACGATGGCGAGGGCCTTTGCGCTCGCCACTCAGGCCGGCCGACTGGGCTTCCTGGCCGGCCGCGGGGCCGTGCGCGACCAGGCCGAGGCGAGCAGCCCGCTCACCGGGTTCCTGTCGTGAGCACGCCCCCCGGTCGGTTCGCCCGGCACCTGGCAGGACGGTCGCTTGCGGTGCGCGCTGCTGCGTCGTACGACGACGGCGACGTGACCCGAGCGCTGGCCGCACCGTCGCTGGACGCCCTGCCGGCGCTGCTGTCGCGGGCGGCGGCGGGTCGGCTCGAGGAGCTCGCGCAGGCCGCCCGCGAGGTGACGCTGCAGCGGTTCGGACGGGCGGTGCGGCTGTTCGCGCCGCTCTACGTCAGCAATGCCTGCCTGTCGAGCTGCACCTACTGCGGGTTCGCCAAGGGCCTTGACGTGGCGCGCAAGACGCTGTCCGTCGACGAGGTCGAGCAGGAGGCGCGGGTCCTGGTCGACCGTGGCTTTCGGCACCTGCTGCTCGTCTCGGGCGAGCACCGCGTCGAGGTTTCGGCGGACTACCTCGTCGCGGTTGTCGAGCGGCTCCGCCCGCTCGTGCCGTCGATCACCATCGAGACGCAGACCTGGTCCGACGACACCTACGCCCGGTTGGTCGCCGCCGGGCTCGAGGGGGTCGTGCACTACCAGGAGACCTACGACAGGGAGCGCTACGCCCAGACCCACTTGGCCGGTTGGAAGCGCGACTACGACCGGCGGCTGTCGTCGACCGAGCGGGCCGCCGAGGCGGGAGTCCGCCGGCTCGGCATCGGAGCGCTGCTCGGCCTGGCGGCCGACTGGCGCACCGACGTGCTGACCGTCGCGGAGCACGCGCAGTGGTTGCAGTCGGAGTACTGGCGCACTGAGGTGACAGTCGCGCTACCGCGGATCAAGCCGTCCGCGTCGGGCTTCCAGCCGCTGGTGCCGGTGTCGGACGCCGACTACGTCCAGGCGATGTGCGCACTGCGGCTGGCGGCTCCCGAGGCGGGGATCGTGCTGTCCACCCGCGAGCCGGCGGCCCTTCGGGATGGGCTGGTGCGGATCGCGGTCACCTCGATGTCGGCGGGCTCCTCGACCGAGCCCGGTGGCTACCTGACGCCAGGGACGGCGCAGGAGCAGTTCGCGATCAGCGACGAGCGGTCGCCCGCGCAGGTCGCGC
>JBKKBU010000001.1:0-24279 GCA_046713755.1 Mycobacteriales bacterium | reverse complement strand
CTCCAGCCCAGCAGCCAGATCTGCGGCAGATCCTCGGCCTCGGCCAGGTCGAGCGCGGCCGCGACGTCGTACTTCTCACCGACCGCAGCGTCGAACGTCCCCTCCGACGTGCCGCGCGGCGACGTCGTACCGCGGGTGTTGAAGCGCAGCACGGCGAGGTCGGCCAGGGCAGGCAGTCGCCAGGCCGCCTTGCGCAGCAGGTGGCTGTCCATGAAGCCGCCGTGGGTCGGCAGCGGATGCAGGCAGACCAGGGTGGCCACGGGCGGCCGGTCGAGTGGTAGCGCGAGCTCGCCGACCAGCCGCAGTCCGTCGGCGGTGTGCAGCTCCACGTCTCGACGGGCTGCCGGCAGCACGGTGTTGCCCCGGATCTCCATCCCCGCGACCCTAACGGGGACGCCGGTGGTCACGTGCGACCCAGCACGGCGAGTGCCAGTGCCGGCGCAGGTCCGGCTCGCCTTCCGGCCAGGCGACGACGTGCGGCGTACGCGGGGTGACCTCGTGGTCGCAGCCGGGACATCGGTAGGCCTTGTCCGCGGCACCTCCCGAGAGGGAGCGCACAACGAAGCCGGCTTCGACCCGCTGCCCCAGCGGGGCTCGTACGACGGGATCGCCGGACTTCAGCGCAGCCAGGGCCTCGGCCCGCCGGGCGGACCGCCGGCTCCCCGACGGCACCGGCGCTACTTGGCGGCGTAGTCGCGGAAGCCGCGCCCGGTCTTGCGCCCGAGGTAGCCCGCCTTGACCAGGTGCTCGAGCATGGGGGCAGGCGCGTAGCCGGGCTCGCGGAACTCGCCGTACAAGGTCCTCTGGATGGCGAGCGTGACGTCGAGGCCCACCACGTCCATGAGAGCGAACGGCCCCATCGGGTGACCGCAGCCCTTGGTCATGGCGAAGTCGACGTCGTCGATGGTCGCGTAGTGCGCCTCGAGCATGCGGACCGCATCGTTGAGGTAGGGGAACAGCAGCGCGTTGACGATGAACCCGGCGCGGTCGCCGCACAGGACGGGGTGCTTGCCGGTCGCGGCGCAGACCGCGCGGATCGTCTCGACGACGTCGGCACTCGTCGTGACAGTCGGGACGATCTCGACCAGCTTCATGACGGTGGCCGGGTTGAACCAGTGCATCCCGACGACGTCCTGCGGGCGGCTGGTGGCCGTCGCGCACTCGATCACGGGCAGGGATGACGTCGTGGTGGCCAGGATCGCCCCAGGCTTGAGGATCTCGTCGAGGGCGCCGAACAGCGCCTTCTTGACGGCCAGGTCCTCGACGACGGCCTCGATGACGAGGTCGCAGTCCCGGAGGTCGTCGAGCTCGGTGGTGCCGGTGATGCGAGCAAGCGCTTCGCCGCGGGCCGCTTCGGTCAGCTTGCCGCGCTGCACCGCCTTGTCCAGCGACGCTTCGATCTTCTTGCGGACAGCGGCGACCTTGTCCTCACCGCGGGCCCGGAAGACGACGTCATAACCACTCTTGGCGCACACCTCGACAATGCCGCCGGCCATGGTGCCGGTGCCGATGACCCCGATGCGTCGGACCGACCGGGCGGCGGCACCCGTCGTCGTCCCCCCAGGAGTCTCCGCGTCGCCCACCACGACAGGGGAGTCGGCCGTTTCGTAGGTGTAGAAGCCGCGGCCGCTCTTACGGCCCAGCAGCCCGGCGGTGACGTACTGCTTGAGCAGCGGCGCGGGCGCGTGCAGGTGGTCGCGCGACTGCTTGTACATCGTCTCGAGGATCTCGTAGGCGCTGTCGAGACCGATCAGGTCGAGCAAGGCGAGCGGGCCCATCGGGTGGCCGCAGCCGAAGCGCATGGCGGCGTCGATGTCCTCGCGGGTGGCGTACTTGGACTCGTACATCCGCACGGCGTTGTTGAGATAGCCGAACAGCAGCGCGTTGGCGATGAAGCCGGCCCGGTCCCCCGCCGTCACGTCGGTCTTGCCGACGGCAGCGACGAGCGCCTCCACATCCTCGACCACGGAGGGGTCCGTGACGACGGTGCGGACGACCTCGACGAGCTCCATCACGGGCGCGGGGTTGAACCAGTGCAGGCCGACCACGCGGGACGGACGGGAGGTCGACGTGGCGAGCTCGGTCACCGACAGCGCCGAGGTGTTGGTGGCGAGCACCGCGTCGGCGTGCAGCAGCTTGTCGAGCTTGGCGAACAGCTCCTTCTTGAGGTCCATGTGCTCGGGGATGGCCTCGACCACCAGCTCACAGTCCTTCAGCGCGGCGAGGTCAGTGCCGGTGGAGATGCGACCGAGCAGCGCCTCGACCTCCGCCTCAGTGAGCTTGCCGCGCTTGACGGCACGGGCCGTCGAGGACCGCAGGTGTCCCTGCGCCCTCAGGACCCCGGTGTCGTCGTGCTCGACACCGACGACCTCGACACCCGAACGGGCCAGCACCTCCGCGATGCCGGCACCCATGGTGCCCAGTCCGACGACCCCGACCTTACGGAACTCCCGCGCCACGACCTGCTCCCCTGCTCGCTGTCCCCGTTACCGTCGAGTATCCCCGCTTGAATAGACTGGAGCGACAGGGGGTGCGCGTGACGACGACGGAGCCGGACCGGACCGGGTGGGCAGACGAGCTCGTCGAGGCCCTCCAACAGCGCACCGACGAGCAGCCCGCTGAGCTGGCCTCGGCCCTGGCCGAGCTGTCCGGGATGCTGCTCGACAGCGAACCGCTCGCCGCGACGCTGCAACGGGTCTCCGAGCTCGCCGTCCAGGCCATGCCGGGCTGCACCGCGGCCGGGGTCACGCTCGTCAACGGGTCGGTGCCCGTCACGGCTGCCGCCACCGATCCCCTCACGGAGGCCGTCGACGCCAGGCAGTACGCCGCCGGCGACGGCCCGTGCCTCGACGCGATCCGATCCCGTCGCTTCAACCGCGTCGATGTGGACGAGGCCGACCGGCGCTGGCCGGACTTCACCGATCATGCGCGCGAGCTCGGCATCTACTCCTACCTCGCGGCGCCCTTGATCGTGCGGGACGAGGCGATCGGCTCGCTCAACCTCTACAGCGCCTCAGCGGACGGCTTCGACGCCCTGGATGACGCTTTGGTCGGCCTGTTCTGCGCCCAGGCCTCGGTCGCGCTCGCCAACGCCCACCTCTACGAACGCGCCGTCACGCTGTCCAGGCAGCTGGAGACGGCGATGGCGAACCGGGCGGTGATCGAGCAGGCCAAGGGCATCGTCATGGCCGAGCACCGCATCGACGCCGACACTGCCTTCGCCCTCCTGAGGGAGCGCTCACAGCAGGGCAACCGCAAGCTGCGAGACGTGGCGCAGGAGATGGTCGACGCCCTCGTGATCTAGAGTTCGGCTTGGAAGGTTGAGACCACAGCCGCCACCGAGGAGACCGCCGCAGGGGCAGGTCCCGGGAGGGCTGTCGTGCTCATCGGTCTGCGCGTGGCGGTGTCACGCGAGGGGGCAGCGGCGCTCGTCCGGCTGCGCGGCGAGCTCGACCTCGCGACCGCCGGGACCCTCGAAACCCGGCTACGCGATCTGATCGAGCCGCTGCGCCCTGCCCCGGTCGATCGAGTGGTCATCGACACCTCGGACCTGGACTTCATCGACCTCGCGGGGCTGCGGGTGCTCCTTCGAGCGCGGGCCGTCCTCGCCGCGCGCGGCGGCACCCTGGTCATGCGGTGTCCCAGTAGGGCCGTCCGTCGGCTGCTCGACGTCCTGGCGATACTCGACGTCGACGATCCGCTGGGCGTCGAAGCCCTCTAGAACAACGTCGGGGTCAGCGACTCCAACCCCCGCAGCTCGTCGTAGTCGAGCTGCACGCAGACGATCCCGCGGTCGGCGGCGAGCACCTTCGCCTGCGGTTTGAACGTCTGCGCCGCGAGGACACCTCGCACCCCATCGCCGAGCACCGTCGACACCCGCTGCAGGTATCTCGTGAGCTGCTCGACCCCGTCGATCTCTGCGTGGCGCTTGATCTCGACCAGGACGTGGGCACCAGCTGCGTCCCGGCACAGCAGGTCGACCGGCCCGATGTCGGTGAAGTACTCCCGCTGCACCAGCGTCCAGCCCTCGCCGAGCACGTCACAACGGGCCGCCAGCAGCTCCTGCAGGTGCTTCTCGACGCCGTCCTTCTGCAGCCCCGGGTCGGTGCCGAGCTCATGCGCGCTGTCATGGTGGACGGCGTCAATGGTGATGACGAGCTGCTCACCGCCCTTGTTGGTCACCGTCCACACCCCGTCAGACACCGCGGTCACGCACGGCGGCGTCATCCACATCAACGGCTTGTATCCGCCGGAGTCCGCGTGGACCATCACCGACCCGTCCGCCTTCACCATGAGCAGCCGCGTAGCAGGCGGCAGATGAGCGGTGAGCCGGCCGACGTAGTCGACCGAGCAAGTCGCGAGAACGAGGCGCACGAAGCCGAGGGTAGGCGGGCGAACGAGCGGCGGGCCAAGAACCATGCGCCACTGGTCGCTGTAGCGCCCGGTGCCGCCCGATCTGCGTTGAGGTCCGTGGTCAGATCACGGTGCGGCCGGTGAAGGCGACCAGCCGCTCCATCGGCGTGGCCCAGTCAGGGGCGGCTGCCTCGGCGGCGAACATGTCACCGTCCCGCATCTCCGGTTGCAGCAGCCCACGCGCGTAGGCGTCGACGGCGGCGACCACGTCCTCGGAGGGCCGGTACGCCTGGTCCGTTGCGACCGACAGGTCCCAGCCGTGCAGGAGGCCGTCGAAGGCGACGTACCTTGCGAACTGCTCGCCCGGCATCTGCCCGAACGGCGTGGGGATGATCCGCTCGCGGGCGCCGTCCGTGTGCACGGAGTCCAGCAAATCGGTCATCGCGTGCTGCCACCGCTCGACACTGTCGCCCTCGTCAGCGGGGGCCACGGGTCCGGGCCCACCGCGGAATGCCGGAGCGAACATGGTGGCGCCACCGATCATGTGCTCCAGCACGCCCTGCACGTCAAAGGTCGCGCACGGTGTCGCCGCGCCGTGGGCCTGCGGCGCAATCCCCGCGACCACCTCGCGCAGCAAGGGGATGATCTCGTCGAGCTGCTGGACGCCGTCCATCGGTTTCCCTTCCTCGTGCCTGGTCGCCGCAGCCTGCAGCGTGGCAGAAAGCTTGTCGACGGCCTCGCGGTCGCGACCGCGCTCCACCAGCTGGTCCGTCGACAGCTCCGTCATGCTCCCCGCCTGCACGCCCGACCCGCGGCTGACATCGGCGAGCCACGCCGGTCCGGCGTACGGCGGTGGCGTGACCTGCCCATGCTGGAACCGGCGGGTTGGCGTGCCCTGCCGATGCGCTGCGAGCCGGCCGAGCGGGAGCGTCTGTCGCAACCGGCCGAAGAGCGGCCGTCGAGAGAAGGAAGACCACCATGAGGTACCCCGTGCAGGAGATGCCGGTCGAGATGGAGCTGGGCGAGATCCGGACGAAGGCGTTCGACGGAGGCGGTGTCTACACGCGCCACATCGCCCTGCCTCCAGGCACGGACTTCACGCCGCTGCTCGCCGGACTGCCCGGCGACGTGTGCCCTTGCCCGCACTGGGGCCACGTGCTCGAGGGCTCCATCACCATCCGGTACGCCGACGGGACCGAGGAGACCAACGGGGCTGGCGACGTCTTCTACTGGCCGGGCGGGCACGTGGGCTGGACCACCACGGGCGTGGTCTTCCTCGAGTTCAGCCCGACGGAGCAGATCGTCCCCGTCCTCGAGCACCTGTCGCAGCAGCTTCAGCCCAGCTGACTCGGCGCTACCCTGCGCCTCGTGGATCCGGCACGGGCGCGCGAGGCGCTGACGCGGTGCGACTGGGAACAGGCGCGGGCGCTCGCTGCGGGGTCGACGAACGACCCGGACCTGCTCGACACCGAGGCCGAGGCCCAGTGGTGGCTGGGGCGGCTCGACGAGTGCATCTCGGCTCGCGAGGCGGCATACCGGCTGTTCGAACAGCGGGGTGACGCCGTCGCCATGGGGCGCATCGCGGTGCGCCTGTGGGAGCACCACCTGATGAAGGTGCGCCCCTCGATCGCGGGGGCCTGGCTGCGGCGTGCGCGACGGTGCCTGGAGAACCAGCCCGAGTGCGTGGAGCTCGGCAACCTGGTCCTGCGCGAGGTCGAGGGGTGGCACGGCGCCGGAGAGCTCGAGCGCGCAGCAGCCGGGGCCCGCGACGTGCTCGCCCTCGGCCTACGGTTGGGATCCGCCGACCTCGAGGCGGAGGCACAGCAGGCGCTCGGGCGCGTGCTCATCGACGCGGGCGAGCTCGATGCGGGCCTGGGCACGCTCGACGAGGCGATGCTGTCCGCCGTGGAGGGCCGGCTCTCGCCGTACAGCACCGGCAAGGTGCTCTGCAGCATGATCAGCGCCTGCGAGCAGCTCGGCGACCTCGCGCGGGCCGCAGAGTGGACGGACGCGACCATGCGCTGGTCGGAGCAGCACCCGCTCGCGATGTGGCCGGGCATCTGCCGCGTGCACCACGCGTCGATCCTGCAGCAGCGCGGGGACTTGGTCGCCGCCGAGCGCGAGGCGCGCCGGGCGTGCGCGGAGATCGACGGCTTCCACGTCTGGAACGTCGCCGCCGGGTGGGTGGAGGTCGGGGAGATACGCCGCCGGCTCGGCGACCTCGACGGGGCGGCCGAGGCGTTCGACCGCGCCGAGGCCCTCACTGGTCAGCAGAGCGCAGGACTGGCGATGCTGTGGCTGGCCCAGGGGCGCCTCCCGCAGGCCGCCGCTCTCATCTCGCGCCTGCTCGAGCAGCAGGCGTGGAATGCCCTCGCCCGCGGTCGACTACTGCCTGCCTGCATCCAGATCGCCGTGGCCGCAGGCGATCTCGAGGCCGCCGAAGCCGCAACAGTCGAGCTCGAGGGCATCGCCGCCGCCCATCGGTCACCCCTGTTGGGCGCTGCCGCGCTCTCCTCCCGCGGCCGGCTCCAGCTCGCCCGCACCGAGTGCCCGGCGGCGCGGAGCACACTTCGGAGCGCGCTCGAGCGGTGGCATGAGCTGGAGGTGCCCTACGAGATCGCCACGACCCGGCTGCTGCTGGCACAGGCCTGCCATGCCTGCGGTGACGAGGAGGAGGCGGCGCGCTCGTTGGCGCACGCCGCGGAGGTCTTCGACCGGCTCGGCGTCGTGACGGCCGACCGGGTGCTTCCGGCGGGGCTCACGGCGCGTGAAGCCGAAGTGCTCGTGCTCGTCGGAGAGGGGTGCACCAACAGGCAGGTGGCCGATCGACTTTTCCTGTCCGAGCGCACTGTCGCGCGCCACCTGTCCAACGTCTTCACCAAGACCGGCGTCACCAGCCGCACCGCCGCGGCGGCCTTCGCGTTCGCGCAGGGGCTGGCTCCGCACCAGAAAGGCGGAACGGCCGGCTAGCCGAGCAAGCCCTCGACGCTGCTCAGCTGCGGTCGAGGACGGCGGCGGCCGTCGACGCCGCGGCCTCCCCGGGCCCCACCGCGGGGTAGCACTCCTCCTCCACGACCGCGATCGCCGCGACGACCTCGGGCGTGAGATCAAGCCGCGAGCGCAGCTCCCCGAGCGATTCCGCCGGCCGCCGGCGGCGCCCCCCGAGCCGGGCGTCGAAGCGCACGAAGGCCGCCAACGCAGGCCGCCCCCCGAGGCGGATCGGTGCGGCCACGGCGGCGGGCGTTGCGACCGGACGCCGACGTCGGGCGAGCACGGCGGCGGCAGCCACGAGGGCCGTCAGCAGGAGCAGTCCCACCGCGAGGGCGGGTCGGCCGCCCGGCACCTCGACGACGCGCTGCAGCGCCGCGGTCACCTTGGCCACAAGGCGCACCCGCAGCGACGACCCAGCCAGCTGGGTGGCCGGGGGCGTCGGGTCAGAGGCGACCCACCCGATGCCCGGGTGGAAGACCTCGACCCAGGCGTGCAGGTTCTTTTGCTGGAAGGTGCGGCGGCCATCGTTGCGAGAAACGCCGTACGCCAGCCCGGTAGCGAACCGGGTCGGGATGCCGGCTGCCCGGAGCAGCAGCGCCTCGGCGGCGGCGAACTGCTCGCAGAACCCGACCCGGTCGACGAACAAGAAGCGGTCGACGGCGTCCTCGCCCGGCCCCGGGACCGGGGAGTCGAGGTTGTAGGTCGCGTTGTCTGACAACCAGCGCTCGACGGCCTCAACCGCCTCGATCCGAGTGCGCGCAGAGCCGGCCAGCTGCACCCCGAGGGCGCGCACCCGCTCCGGCAGTCCAACGGGCAGCGCGGTCCAGCGCGGGTCGAGCTCGTCGGGCCCCGTCGCGGCCAGCAGCTCCGCGCGAGCGGGTGCCACCACCTGGCTGGTCACGACGTATCCGGGCGCGGTCCGGCCCTGCACCGCGCCCAAGTCGTCCACGAACGCCGATCGGCCCCGCAGCGCGACCGTCACCACGGGTCCAGGAGCCCAGACCGGGCCGTCGGCGCGCCGCTCCACGAGCACCTCGTCGGTGCGGGTCGGACCACGGGCGGTCGACACCACGAAGGGCGGACCGCTCACTCGACGCAAGGCGCCCGAGGTCGTCCAGGAGGTGCCGTCCCAGTCGGTGTAGACGCCACTGCGCCACAAGGCGGGTGAGTCCGCAGGGACGACGATGACCGGCTCGTCGCTGAGCTGGCCGCGGTTGCGCAGGTCGACCCGGTCGCCGGTGTAGGCACCGGGAGCGCCGCGGCCACCGCTCTGCACCTGCTGGGCGGCCTCCGCGATGCGGCTGCGGAGCGCGGCGTCCTCGGGCACCGGCAGCAGCAGGTAGCCGACCAGTCCCAGCACCGCGGCAAGGGCGGTCGCAGCCACCACGGGCGAGCGGGGCGAGCTGGCCGACAGGACGACATCGACACCCTCGGTCGCGCGCGCTCGCACGGCCAGCGCTCCTCCCACCAGTGCTGCGCACCAACCGATCAGGAGCGGCAGCCCGACCAGGATGTCCGGGGCAAAAGACGCGCCCAGCACGATCAGACCGAGTGCCCCCAGGATCCCGGTCTGCAGATCCCGCCGCCGCTGCCAGGTGAGGGTCTGCACGGCCGCGACGCCCACGAGCAGTGGGCCCAGCACCGCGCGGGGTCCACCCTCGCCGCCACCGTCGCGCAGCCGGGGTGCGACCAGGAGGGCGAGCACCACGCAGGCGGCCGTCGCCAGCCGCCGGAGCAGGACCGCCCGCTGCTCGGGCGCCCGCTTGGCCAGCTCAGCGCCGGCGACCGTGACCACCACGACGAGGACCAGCAGCGCGAGTGGCAGCACGTCGGCGACAGCGGCCGCCAGCTCACCCGACACGACGGCCAGCAGCGCCGCGCGGCGCAGCCCGAGCACGTCAGCCACCGCCCAGCACGGTCACCTGGACGCCCGCGGCGGCTCCGGCACGGCGGACGGCGGCTACCCGGTCCAACACCGCCGCCGGCGGCGCGAGCAAGACAAGCGCACCGCCCGGCCCAGCAGCCCGCAGCGCCGCTGTCAGGGTCCCTGCATCCAGGGGACGGACATCGTCGAGGGCGGCGTGCCAAGCAAGGACGGCGCCCATGTCGGGTCGCGCGGGTGCCACGAGACCGGTGGCGAGCAGGACCGGCGGGCGGCTACGACGCACCGCTTCCTCGGCGATCGCGCAAGATTGCTCGACGGCTGCCTCCCACGTCGCGCCGGCGCCGGGCGCTGCACACAGCACGACGACCGATGGCCCGGTGTCGCGCTCCCGCTCGAGCACGACCGGCCGACCGTGGCGGGCAGTGGACCGCGCGTGAACCGCCCGCATGCCGTCGCCGGGCCGCCATGGACGCAGCCCCAGCACCTCGGTTCCCACCCCGGCCACCGGTCGCGAGCTGCCACCAGCCCCAGCTCCTCCGGCCGGCAGCTCACGCGCAGGAACCCGGCGCGGTCCGACGACAAAAGGACCTGGCACCGTGAGCTTCCGGCTCACCCGCACGAGCCCGAAAGGTGCTGTGCTGGACAGCTCGACGGGAGCAGTGCTGGTGCAACCGCGCGAGATCGTCGTACGCCGGAGCTGCGCGACGGCCTCGGCGCCCGGGGCCAGGGCGGGCACGGCTATCACCATGGCCCCGAGGCCATGAGCACTGTCGACCAGCCGTGCCGGCGGGCTCGGGCGATCACCGGTGTTGCGCACGACGTACCGCACGTCGACGCCGTCCCCGAGCCGGGCGCGCACCGGGTCGGCCGCCACCGTGAGTCCGTCGAGCCGAGGGCGCAGGAGGACCGCCGCGACCGGCAGCGCTAGCGCGGCCGCACTCGCGAGCGCGAGCCAGCCGCCACCGGTGATGCGGCCGAGCAGGTGCAGGACGATCGCCGCCAGCACCGCGGTCGCGACGCCGCGGGTGGGCCTCATGTCGCGAGCGGGACCGGCACCGAGGCGAGCAGCTCGGCGACCAGCTGCTGGCCGCGCCGGAGGCCACCCGACCCGCCGTCACGCACGGCCAGCCGGTGCCCCAGCACCGCGGCAGCGAGAGCCTTCACGTCATCGGGCACGACATGCTCGCGTCCCGCCAGCAACGCGCGCGCTTGCGCGACGTGCACGAGGGTGAGGGCCGCTCGGGTGCTCGCACCGAGGATCACGGCAGGGTGCGAGCGGGTCGCCTCCACGACGCGGACGGCGTGGTCCAGGACGGCTTCGGAGACGTGGGTCCGGCGGACCTCGCGACGCACGGCCGCCAGCTGACCCGGACTGGTGACGGCCTGCAGCTCGTCGACGGTTGCGTGGTCGAGCTGCTCGCGCACCACCAGGCGCTCGGTCGCTGGGTCGTTGGGACCGAGGGTCAGCGTGACGGAGAAGCGATCGAGCTGGGCTTCCGGCAACGGGTAGGTGCCGTACTGCTCGAGGGGGTTCTGGGTGGCCAGGACGATGAACGGGTCGGGCAGCGGGTGCCGGGCCCCGTCGACCGTGACGGCTCCCTCGTCCATGGCTTCGAGGAACGCCGACTGCGTGCGCGGCGGGGTGCGGTTCAGTTCATCGACAAGCACCACGTGCCCGAAGATCGGCCCGGGGACGAAGGCGAACGCGCGCCGCTCCGACTCCCACACGCCGCTACCGGTGATGTCGGCGGGCAGCAGGTCGGCGGTGCCCTGGATCCGCCGGAAGTCGCCACCGAGGCAGTGCGCGACCGCCCGGGCCAAGGTCGTCTTCCCACTGCCGGGCACGTCCTCGATGAGGACATGCCCGCCGGCGAGTACCGCGCAGATGACCAGCTCGACCTGCGCTCGGCGACCGTGGACCACCTGCTCGACACCGGCGACAAGTCGGGCCGCGACGGCAGCAGCGTCGGCGCGACCGAGGTCGGGATTGGCGGGTACGGCAGCGAGACTCACAGCAGGCGCTCCAAGACCAGGGGCAGGTGTCCACGGGAACATCGGCACGCGGTCCCGTCAACTGCACCCCCCACCCAGATGTGGTGTCAGGGGGTGTGGGCCTGCCGGACGACCTCGACGATGTCGCGCATGATCGTGTTGAGGGCGAAGTCCTTGGGCGTGAAGACCTTCGCGACGCCCTGCGCGATGAGGCGAGCCGCGTCGGACTCCGGGATGATGCCGCCGACGACGACCGGAACATCACCCGCCCCGGCGGCCTTCAGCCCCTGCAGGACCGCAGGGACGGCCTCCATGTGGGAGCCGGACAGGATCGACAGCCCGATGACGTGGACGTCCTCCTCGACGGCGGCCGCGACGATCTGGGCCGGCGTCAGCCGGATGCCCTGGTAGATGACCTCGAAACCGACATCACGGGCGCGTACGGCGATCTGCTCGGCACCATTGGAGTGACCGTCGAGGCCGGGCTTGCCGACGAGGAAGCGCAGCGGACCACCGAGCTCGGCGGCGGTGGCCTTGACCAGGGCGCGCACCTCCGCGACCTCGGCGCCAGGCGGTCCCGATGCCGATGCGCCGGCGACGCCGGTCGGGGCGCGGTACTCACCGAAGACCTCGCGCAGCGCGCCGGCCCACTCCCCCGTGGTCACGCCGGCGCGGGCACAGGCCAGGGTCGCCTGCATGAGGTTCTGGTCGGTCTTGGCGGCATCCCGCAGGGCGCGCAGCGACTCGTCGACCGCCTCGGCGTCGCGGGCCGCGCGCCAGGCCCGGATCGCCTCAGCCGCGTGCTGCTCGACTTCGGCGTCCACCGTCATGATCGCGCCGTCGATGTCGGCCAGCAGCGGGTTGGGCTCCGTCGTCGTGAAGCGGTTGACGCCGACCACGACGTCCTCACCGGCCTCGATGCGGCGGCGACGCTCCGCATGCGAGCCCACGAGGGCGGTCTTCATGTAGTCGACAGCTTCGATGGCGCCGCCGAGGCCTTGCACCCGGTCGAGCTCGGCGGTCACCGCCGCGCAGAGCTCGGTCACCTTGCGCTCGACGACGACGGAGCCCTCGAACAGGTCGTCGTACTCCAGCAGGTCGGTCTCGAATGCCAGCACCTGCTGCAGCCGCAGCGACCACTGCTGGTCCCACGGCCGCGGCAGGCCGAGCGCCTCGTTCCACGCCGGCAGCTGGACCGCGCGGGCGCGGGCGTCCTTGGACAGCGTGACGCCGAGCATCTCCAGCACGATGCGCTGGACGTTGTTCTCCGGCTGGGCCTCGGTGAGGCCAAGTGAGTTGACCTGGACGCCGTAGCGGAAGCGCCGGTGCTTGGGGTCCGTCACGCCGTAGCGGGTGGCGAGCAGCTCGTCCCACAGGCGGTTGAACGCCCGCATCTTGCACATCTCCTCGACAAAACGCACCCCTGCGTTGACGAAGAACGAGATCCGCGCGCAGACCTCGCCGAACCGCTCGTCCGGCACCTGCCCGGAGGCCTTGACCGCGTCGAGCACGGCGATGGCGGTCGCGAGGCTGAACGAGATCTCCTGCACCGGGGTCGCCCCGGCCTCCTGCAGGTGGTAGCTGCAGATGTTGATCGGATTCCACTTGGGGATGGCCGTGACGGTGTACGCCACCATGTCGGTGATGAGCCGCAGCGACGGCCCGGGCGGGAAGACGTAGGTCCCGCGCGAGAGGTACTCCTTGATGATGTCGTTCTGCGTCGTGCCGGCGAGCTGCGACGGCGTCGCACCCTGCTCCTCGGCGACCACCTCGTAGAGCGCGAGCAGCCACATGGCGGTCGCGTTGATGGTCATCGAGGTGTTCATCTCGGCCAGCGGAATGGCGTCGAACAGCTGGCGCATGTCTCCGACGTGGCTGACCGGCACGCCGACCTTGCCGACCTCACCGCGGGCCAGCTCGGCGTCCGGGTCGTAGCCGGTCTGGGTCGGCAGGTCGAAGGCCACCGACAGGCCGGTCTGCCCCTTGGCGAGGTTGAGGCGGTACAGCTCGTTGGACTTCGTGGCCGACGAGTGGCCGGCGTAAGTCCTCATCACCCAGGGCTTGTCGCGCTCAGTCATGACGGCAACCTCCTGACCGAACTGTATTCGGGGCGACCGCCGTAGGGGCTGTGAGTCAGGTCTCAGCACGCGCCACTGGAGCAGGGTGGCAGCCGGCAGCCGCGCCGAGCGCGACCAGCCCTGCCCGGTCACCGCGGCCGAAGGTGCTCTCGGAGTTGGTGGTGGTCGTGTACATCACCTGGGTCGGGTCATCGACATGACCGAGGCCGACCGCGTGGGCGAGCTCGTGCAGCAGCACCTCGCCCTCGGTCGAGCCGGGGCCGAAGCCCGACGGCAGGCGGCGGTCGGCGTCGAGGGCGACCTGACCGGTGACGAGGTGTCCGCCCGCATCCGTGCCCGGCAGAGCCGCAGCAAACGACACGCCTTGTACGCCGTCACCGAGCCCGAGGTCGGTCTCCGCCGGAGGCACCCAGGCCACCAGTAGGGGCGCCCAGCGCTGGCCGTAGCGCTCCGGTTGGTAGGCGGCGCGACCCTCGCTCGGAATCTCGTCGGTGTCACCGTCGTCGACGAAACGCAGCCCGCTCACCTCGGAGATGCGGCGGAGCGCCTCGACGAGGTCACGCCGGCCCTGCGGCGGCATCCAACTGGTCTGGACGACGTAGCGGATCGACTGACAGGGATCCCAGCGCGCCGGCCGGCCCTGCGCGTCGACGAAGGTCGGCGCCCAGCCCACCGCGGCGGAGGCAGGTGTGGTGACGGCGCGGAGCTCAGAGAGGACGGCGGCATCCGCGGCCGCCCGCACCCGCGCCACGCCCATCCCTGCGGTGATCAGCAGCGCTAAGCAGAGCCCGCCGACCAGCAGCCGCCGGGGCGGCCGGTCGGCCGCAGGCGCGCCGGGCGGCAGCTGCGGGGCCGCGAGCGCGGCACGGAAGTAGTCGTCGGACACCCCGGTCTGATCGACCGGCTGACCGCTGGGCTGTAGGTCCGTCAGGCGCAGCGGACGGGGCTCGTCGACAGCCGCAGCACCCGGTCGAGCCGGGTCACGAACAGCACCCGCCCTACTGCAGGTGTGACGTCGCGGAGCACCAGGGTGCGCCCGGTGCGACCCGCGCGTCGGTGGGCTCCGACGAGGACCCCGAGGCCGGTGGCGTCAATCGCCTTCAGCGCGGCGAGGTCCACGACGAGCTCACCGTCGCCGCGCTCGACCGCCGCCGCCAGGGCGAGCCGCAGGTCCGCGGCACCGTGCACGTCGAGGTGGCCGGTGAGCGCCACGACCTGCCCGCGTTCGGGCTCGGTGATGGTCAAGCAGTCGTCGGAGTCATGCACGTCGGTCAGCACCTCCTAGGACCTTCCGGCCGGTGGTCTCATGGGGAAGACGCTCCGGACGGCCCTGTGGTTGCCCTTTTTGTGTCACGCGACGGTCACGATCGGCGGGAGGCGCGCCGCTCAGTTGATCTGACGGTCGCGGCCCGCCCAGTACTGCTCCCGCAACTTGAACTTCTGGATCTTGCCCGTTGCGGTCCGGGGGATCTCGTCGCGGATCTCGACCGAGGTAGGTGACTTGTAGCCAGCCAGGTTCGCCTTGCAGTGCGCGATCAGCTCTGCCTCCGAGGCCGTCGCGTCGGTCGCGAGCACGACGAGGGCCTTGATGGTCTCGCCCCACTTCTCACTCGGGACCCCGATCACGGCGACCTCGGCAACCGCTGGGTGGCTGAACAGGCAGTCCTCGACCTCGATCGAGGAGACGTTCTCGCCGCCGGTGATGATGACGTCCTTCTTGCGGTCGCTGATCGACAGATAGCCCTCGGCGTCGACCGTGCCGCCGTCACCGGTGTGGAACCAGCCCCCCGCCAGGGCATCGGCAGTGGCCTCCGGCTGCTCCCAGTAGCCCTCCAGCACCACGTTGGAACGGGCCAGCACCTCACCGTGCTCGGAGACCTTCAGGCGGACGCCGATCGCGGGCTGCCCGGCCCGGGCCAGCCGGCGCGCTGCTTCGTCGAGAGGCAGGTCGTCCTCCTCGGCCCGCCGCCGGTTGATGGTCAGCAGGGGCGAGGTCTCCGTGAGGCCGTAGATCTGCAGGAACTCCCAGCCCAGCTCGGCTTCGATCCGCGCGATCGTGCGACTGGGCGGCGGCGCACCGGCGCAGACCACCCGCGTCGTACCGCGTCCCGGGATCTCGCCCTCCCACGACGCGGCCGCCTCCAGCACCGCCGCGACCACCGCGGGCGCCGCACACAGCAGCGTGACACCGTGCTCTGCCACCCGCCGCAGGATCTCCGCGCCGTCGATCTTGCGGATGACCACCTGTGGGACACCCATGCCGGTCAAGGCGAACGGCATGCCCCAACCGTTGGCGTGGAACATCGGCAGCGTGTGCAGGTAGACGTCGCGGTCACTCACCCCGACGTGCAACGCGAACGTCACCGCGTTGACCCAGATGTTGCGATGGGTGATCTGCACGCCCTTGGGACGAGCCGTCGTCCCCGACGTGTAGTTGATCGTGGCGGTCGCGTCCTCGTCGGGCTCAGCCCACGGCTGCGGCTCCCGGTCCGGTCGCAGCAGCGCCGCGTCGGACTCCGCTCCCAGCACGAAGCGGTGCTTCACCTGCACCATGGCCAGCGACTCGGTGAGCTCCGGATCGACCAGGAGCACCGTGGCGCCGGAGTGCTCCACGACGTAGGCGACCTCCGCGGGGGCCAGCCGGAAGTTCACCGGGACGAGCACCCGCCCCCATGACGTCACACCGAAGAACAGCTCCAGCAGCCGGGCGCTGTTGTGACTCACGACTGCGATGCGCTCACCGCGACCGATCCCGAGCTCGTCCAGCCCCGCCGCGAGCGCCCGCGCCCGGCGGCCGAGCTCGGCGTAGGTCAATCGGCCGAGGCTGCCGCCCTGGAACCCGCCCGGCTCATCGACGACGCCCACCCGCTCCGGATAACAGGAGACCGCCCGCTCCAGGAAGTCACTCGTACCGAAGGGGACCTTCACCACGCACCTCGCCTGCCACCCGCGCGACGCAGTCGCCCCGCCGTTCGACCATGCTGTAAGAACAGCACCACGTCGTCAAATGGCAGGTACGACGGCCCTAGGACATCGCCACCGTGCGCGGTTCGGCAGGTCGTCGTCGTCGAGTCAGTGGGCGTCGCGCAGCCCCGGTCAGGACGTGACGGCGGCAGGCTGCGGGTAGGGAACCACTACGAGGGTGTCCGGGCGGGGCTGCGGCACGCGTGTCGCGGGCCCGTCCGAGCGTCGCGGCAGGAGCTGGGTCAGCTCATCGGGCGGCAGCGGGCGGCTGAACAGGTAGCCCTGGGCATAGTCGACGCCGCCGTCGGCAGCCGCCGCCGCTTGACACCCGGTCTCGATGCCCTCGGCGACAGTGGCGAGCCCGAGGGCCTTCGCCAGACCGACGATGGCATCCAGGACCGGGCGACCGGCAGTCGCGTCGAGGTTGCGAATCACGTCGCGGTCGATCTTCAGGACGTCGACCGGCAGTCGCGCCAACTGCGCCAGACTCGAGTAGCCCGAGCCGAAGTCGTCGAGCGCGATGTGCACGCCCGTCTCCCGAAGCATCGACATGGCGCTGTTGGCAGCCAGGTCCGGCAGCTCGCTCTCGGTGATCTCGAGGGTGAGTCGCTCGGCGGCGATGCCGTACCGCCGAAGGGTCGTGGCCACCAGCTCCGGCAGGTCGTCGGTGAACTGGGCTGCCGCGGCGTTGACGAACAAGCGGTCCAGTTGCCGGCCCTCGACGTCCCATCGCGCCAGCTGCTCGAGTGCCGCATCCAGCACCCAGCTGCCGATCTCGCGGATCTGGCCGCTGTCCTCGGCGAGCGGGATGAACTCGTCCGGCGGGACCGCGCCGAACAGCGGGTGCCGCCAGCGCAGCAGGGCCTCAGCGCCGGCGATCCTGTGGTCGGCCAGCCGGTAGAGCGGCTGGTAGACCAGCTGCATCTCCCCCCGGGCCACTGCTCCCGGCAAGGCGGCGATCAGCAGGTTGCGACGGTCGGACTGCTCGGCCATGGCATCGACGAACACGGCCACGTGCGACTGGCGGGCCCTCTTGGCGGAGTACATCGCGAGGTCGGCCCGACGGAGCGCGTCGACCGCGAGGTCACCCGGCCGCAGGCCGGCGACGCCGATGCTGCAGGACAGCACCACGCCACTCGCGGGCGGCAGACCGGCCGCCAGCAGCCGACGAGCCAGCGTGAGAGCCGTGGTCTCGGGGTCGTCGTCGACGACGAGCACCGCGAACACGTCGCCGCCAAGCCGGGCCGGCACGTGGGTCCCAGCGCCGGCGGCCCGGGCCGCCGCGAAACGCGCCAGAAGCACGTCGCCGCAGTCGTGGCCGAAGCTGTCGTTGACCTCCTTGAACCCGTCGAGGTCGGCGATGAGCACCGCCGCCGGTGGCGCTCCCGGGGTCGTGACGTGCTCCTCGAGCCGCTCGAGGAACGCCTTGCGGTTGGCCAGGCCGGTGAGCTCGTCGTGCGAGGCAGCATGCCGGTGACGGGCTGCCGCACCGCTCAGCTCCGCGATGTAGACCGCCTGCCTGGCCAGCAGGGCGGCCAGCATCAGAGCCCCCAGCAGGGCAGCGTCGAGCGTGAGTGAGCCCACGGTGGCGATGTGCGAGAGCCCGACGCCGGCCGCCAGCACCACGGGTACGAACGGGAGCAGCAGGTCGATCCGGGCGAAGCGCCGGCGTGGGTTCATCACCGGTCGATGGCGGGACAGCGCTGCGAACGCAAGCAGCGCCATGCCGGCCTGCAGCGTGACGTCCGGCCAGCCAAAGGCCACGACGCCCCGCTGGGAGAGCAGCAGCGCCGAGCCGGAGTCGCTCACGGCGATGAGGAGCAGGCCGGCCGCGACACAGTTGAGGAAGGCGCGTAGGTCCGCGCGGGCGCGCGGCAGCAGGGACAGGACCAGCGCCACGACGACCGCATCGCAGACGGGGTAGGCGAGCTGCGTGGCCAGGCCGAGGTTGCTCCATCGACCGGTGGCCAGCATCGGCTGGAGGACCACGAGCCAGCTGGCGAACAGCAGCGCCGAGGCCGCGACGGCTGCGTCCGCGACGAGCCGGCGCGTCGGCACGCCGATGCCGTCCCGCGTCGGCACCCGCCAGAAGCCCAAGATGGCGAGCGGCACCCACAGGAACAGGACAGCGTCCGCCAGTGACGGCACCGGAACTGCGCCGACGGTCACGACGTAGCCGACCGCGATCAGCGTCCCCGCGGCGACCGCCGTGAGCGAGGCAACGAAGCACCAGCGGGCCGCGCGCATCGGACCAGCGCTGGCCCGGGCGGCGACGATCATCGCCACGATGGCCACCGCCAGCGCCGCGGCGTGCATGAGTCCGGCCAGGGCTGTCGCGGTCTCGCGCTCCAAGGCCCACAGCGGTACGACGGACAGGGCCCCCAGCCCAGCCGTGGCTGCCGCCGCGGCTGCGACGGGTACACCCACGCGTCGTTTCACCCCCTGTGCATCGGCGCCTGAAACACCGCGGCACATGGCCCGAAGGCACCCCTATCAACCGATCACGCTGGAGCACGACGGCACCACCGGTGGTCAGATCGGACTAGTTCGTCCTAGATCACGTCGGGTGTTGACGCTCAACCGGCGAGCGCTGCCCCGGGATGGGAGGATGACTGCTCCCCACCGCTGCGGAGCCCGCCGTGATCGTGTCGTCCTACCACTTCGCCTTCGGGCCGCTGGTGGCCCTGGGCGCGCTGGCGGTGATCGTCCTGATCTGCCGATGGGTCTTCTCCACCGACGACCGCGACGAGCGCACCGCCCGGCGCCTGGCGAAGGCCCGGGCCAGCGGCGACTTCGGCTTGCTGGTGCCGGTAGCCACGGTCCGGGTCGCCGACGACGCCGAGATGCTGCAAGGTGTCCTTCGGGGCGCGGGAATCAGGGCCACCATCGCGGCAGCGCCGGCTGACGGCGGGCAGGTGGTCGGCGGGCAGGTGGTCGGCGGGCAGGTGGTCGGCGGGCAGGTGGTCAATGGGCAGTCGGGCGGCTGGTCGGTGCTGGTGTTCCGCGCCGACGCCCAACGCGCCCAGCAGCTCGTCCGCTCCTAGAGCATCCCTCGTCCTGCTGGCCCGACTCAGGCGTGGCGGGGACCAACCCACTCCGGGAAGGGCCGCAGGGGCGGCGCTACGACCTCGTCGAAGTAGCGGACGGTCCAGTACGGCGTCAGGTAGTCGATCCCAGGCTCTCGCCAGCTCGCCGGCCGCTGGCCGTTGAGCTTCGTCGGCGACTCCTGCCACAGGAAGTCCCACGGCGGCCGCAGGGCGACGGGCAGCGGATCCTGGGCCCGCAGCTCGGCCGCCTGGCTGAAGGGCGCCGCCTCCGGTGCGCCGGGGTACCAGGTGACGCGGCGGTCGGGCGCCTGATCGAGCACGAGCTCGTCGCGGTCCTTCGCCACGCAGGTCAGGTCCGATCCGCACCGCGCACGGTTGTCGATCGCCGCCCCGCCCGCGGTGCGCTCCCGGTAGCGCAGCCACTCGCGCAGGTGGCCGACGGCGGCGTCCCGGCGGCCGGCCTCGCCGGTGAGACCGTAGGTGAGCGCCTCGAAGTGCGCGTTGTCGTCGTGTCGAGTGCTCTTGTCCATGACCGCGAAGCCGCGCGCGAGCAGCTCGCGCTCAGCGCCCTCAGTCGTCCGGAGCAGGTTGAAAGCCGTGAGGTGGTCGAGGTTGAACTTGTAGTAGCCGTTGTGCCGTTGGGCCGTGTTGACCTGCTCTTCCACACCGAACAGCGGGCCCTGGCTGGCGAACTCCTCCGCCCACACGGCGTTCCAGCGGATCTGGTCCTCGGGCGTGCCGGCCTCGGCAGCGACGCGGCGGGCGGCGTTGACAATGTTGAGCCGGGCACTGGGGGTCTGCGCCATCATCGGGCTGACGAAGTTCTGCTCGTCGTTGCCGTTGACAGCGACGTAACCGTGGGGGCGCGGAAACTGCCAGCCGTGCTTGACGAGGAACTCCGCCATGGCCAGTAGGTCGTCACGGATCTGCGCCGTGATCGCCGGGTCGTCCGGGCCGACCAGGTCGAAGGCCAGCAGCAGGCCGAAGGTGAGACCGGCGTAGGTGTCGCGGCTCGGCGACGTCTGGCAGTTGTACGTACCGCCATCGCCGGAGGTCCAGGTGATCTCGTGGACGACGTTGGCGTGGTCGTTGATGGGGTTGGCAGCGTCCCGACTGGGGGGGAGGATGCCGAGCGGTCCGAGGCCGATCGGTGTGCAGCCGCGAGTGATCATGCCGCGCTGACCCGGCACGACGCCGCCGCCGAAGTCCGCGGTGTGCGTGCCCGTCGGGTCCTGGTTGTTCACGGCCGGCGGCAGCAGCAGCTCCTCGTCCCAGTCCTCGGCGATGTTGATGTCACGGTGGAAAGCTTCGAGAATCGGCCGGATGCGGGCCAGGGCGGCGTCGCGCTGGGCCAGCCAGAAGTCTCGGTCGCCGGCCCCCTTGACCTTGTCCTTGCCCTTCCCGGCGAGGTGGCGCTTCGCCACTGCGTAGCGCATCGCCTGGCCGCCTAGGTAGACGCCGGTGAAGAGCTCGGTGTCACCCCAGTACGGCGCGGCGACGACGTCGCCGGGCAGCTGCTCGGCGTTGCCGAACACGATCGGCACCGCGTGCCCGACCCGCAGCGCGTCGTCCATCTTGACCTCGAGGTCGAGCATCGCCGCGACCTCAACAGCACCGGCCAGCGCCGGGGGGTCGGGGCGGGTCGCCTGTGCAGCTGTCCCCGCTGATGCGAGGACGAGCAGGGCCACCAGGCTCACGGACTGTCGACGCGCTCTCATGGCCAAAAAGTAGTCTGTTCTTACAAAGCCGGCAAGGCCCTCAGAACAGCTCGTCGGGGGCGAGCTCCCGGCGGACGTCGGCGCCGAGCGAGACCAGCTGGTCGACGAACCCGGCGTAGCCGCGATCGACGTGGTGGATGTCGCCGACCTCCGTGACGCCCTCGGCGACGAGACCGGCGAGGACCAGCGCAGCTCCTGCCCGGATGTCGTGGGCGCGCACCGGCGCACCCGACAACTGCTCGCGACCGCGCACGACCGCGTGCTTGCCATCGGTGCGGACGTCGGCGCCGAGGCGCTTGAGCTCGTCGACGAACATCCAGCGGGCCTCGAAGACGTTTTCCGTCACCATCGCGGTGCCGTCCGCGATCGCGTTGACGGCGAGCACCATCGGCTGCAGGTCGGTCGGGAAGCCGGGGTAGGGCAGCGTGACGACGTCGACCGCCTTCGGTCGGCCGGCCATCACGACCCGGAAGCCGTCCTGCTCGATCGACACCTCCGCACCCATCTGGTGGAGCTTGTCCAGCGCCATCTCGAGGTGCTCGGCGCGACCACCGCGCACCAGCACGTCGCCCCGGGTGAGGGCCGCCGCCATGGCCCAGGTGCCGGCCACGATCCGGTCCGGGACCGTCTCGTGCGACACCGGCGAGAGGGACTCCACGCCGTCGATCTCCAGCGTCGAGCTGCCGATCCCACCGACTTGCGCGCCCATCTGCACGAGCAGCTCGCACAGGTCGACGATCTCGGGCTCGCGCGCGGCGTTGTCGATGACGGTGGTGCCCTTGGCCAGCACTGCCGCCATCAGCAGGTTCTCGGTCGCACCGACGGACGGGAAGTCCAGCCACACCTGGGCCCCGGTCAGCTGGGGTGCCCTCGCGATGAGGTAGCCGTGCTCGCTCTCCACCGTCGCGCCGAGCTTCACCAGGCCGGCGACGTGCATGTCCAGACCGCGCGAACCGATCGCGTCGCCGCCGGGCAGCGCGACCTTCGCCTCGCCGCAGCGGGCCACCAGGGGCCCGAGAACGGCGATGGAGGCCCGCATCCGGCGTACGAGGTCGTAGTCGGCTTCGTGCCCGAGCTGGGCCGGCACGTCGATCGCGACGGTGCCCACTCCGGCGTCGACCGTGCAGCCCAGGCGGCGCAGCACCTCGGACATGATCGTCACGTCGAGGATGTCGGGGACGCCGGTCAGCGTGGTCGTCCCCTCAGCGAGCAGCGCTGCCGCCATGAGCTTGAGGACGCTGTTCTTCGCACCGGTCACGCGGACCTCGCCGGCGAGGCGAGCACCCCCTGCGACGACGAAGCGGTCCATCGGGTCAGCATAGAGACGCAACCATCCGCGCCAGGCCGGCGTCCTCCCTGTCAGGACCTACCAAGGAGTGCACATGGATGAGCAGGGACGCGAGGACTTCCGGTCCTATGTCGCCGCCCGCTCGCCGGCGCTGCTGCGGACGGCGTACCTCCTCACGGGCAGCCGCCCGGATGCGGAGGACCTGCTGCAGACGGCCCTGGCCAAGACCTACCTGGCGTGGGGCCGGATCCGGGAGCGCGAGGCCGTCGACGGCTACGTGCGCAAGGTGATGGTCAACACGCAGACGTCTTTTTGGCGGCGGCGGCGAGTGGACGAGCGACCGACCGACGAGGTCCCGGAGCGCCCCGGCCGGGACGTCGCCGCAGACCTCGACCTGCACGACGCGTTGTGGACCGCGCTCGCGACGCTGCCCAAGCGGCAGCGGGCGATGGTCGTCCTGCGCTACTACGAAGGCCTCCCCGAGGCGGAGGTCGCCCGGGTGCTCGGCGTCTCCGTCGGCACCGTCAAGTCCACGACCTCCCGCGCGCTGGCCAAGCTGCGCGACGACTCCGGCCTGCGCGACGACCCGCGCGTGGCCCTTCCGGCAGGAGCACTGTGATGGCCCCCATCGACGACGAGCTGCGTTCGGTCCTCTCCGGCCGCGCGGACCAGCTGGCCCCCGTGGCCGACCCCTTCGCGGGCATCGAGCGGCGCGCCCAGCGCATCAAGCGCAACCGCGGCTTCGCCGCGATCGTCGGTACGGCGGCCGCGGTCGCCGTCATCGCCGTCGCCGTCCCTGGGCTGGTCGGCTTCACCAGCCCGGACCGTTCGGGTCCCCCTGCGTCGGGTGGGCCTAGCGAGCGTGAAGACTCCGCCCTGCTGCAGCTGGACCGCCCCTGGGGATTCCGCGGTGCGTTCCCGGACACCTTCTTCCGTGCGGTGCAGGCCGGCTGGCAGGCCAAGCACCCGGACAGCCAGATGACCCTGCTGTTCGGCCAGGGTTACGAGCCGGCTGGCACTCAGGAGGCCGCTTTCATCGCGCGGGGACCGGACGGCGACTACTACGGCTGGGTCGCCGTCAACGGCGACGGCACCCGCTTCCTCGTCGAGTCCGACTACCCGCAGCCGCAGTCGGCGCTCGCCTTCGCACTGCCGGGAGACGAGGTCGCCCGCGTCGTCGTCGTCGCCGCTCCGGACAGCAAGGTGACCTCCACCACCCGACTCACCGAGCTGGCGCCCGGCGTCGTGATCGCACCGCTCGAGTCGGCCGTGGCCTACACGGTGACCGACCGCTCCGGTCACGTGCTCCAGACCGGCCGGGTCACGCCCGACGCCGTCAACGACCTCACACCGCCCGGCAACGCGGTGGGGTGGCCGATGCGCGGGTCGCTCGCGGACGGCCCGGACATCGACGCGGCGAAGCGCGCCTTCGCGGCCGGCCTGGGCGGAAAGGTGGCTGACCTTCAGTTCCAGCCGCTGCTTTCGCTGTCGACGGACGGCGGGTTGCGCTACCTCGCCGGGCAGGCCTGGCTGACGGGCGGCAAGGCGCATGCGGTCGCCTACGCCACCGGAGGCGAGTGCGGCGCAGAGCCGTTCATCGGGCGCGAGACGCCTGCAGGCGCCAAGGTCCTGGCGTTCGCCCCGGGCTGCGTGCCCGGTCGGAGCACCGACACGGTGTTCGTCGTACCCGCTCCGGAGACCGGCCAGGTCTCCTACGGGGCTGGAGCCTCGGAGTTCCGACCGCTGGAGCCCCTCCCCGGCCTCGAGCCGGTGGTGGAGCTCGAGCGGCTGTCGCCGACGGACCGCGGCGATGACCAGCTCCAGGTGCTCGACGGCGACGGCGACCCGGACAAGCCGCTCTACGAGGGCTCGCTCCAGCAGCTGCTCTGCGGCATCAAGTCCTGCGGCTGAGCTCAGCGTCCTACGCTGACGCCATGGCTGTGCACCAGACGAGGATCTACAC